>DASVUU010000694.1:0-7902 GCA_036386935.1 Cytophagaceae bacterium
TCTTCAGGCTTTCCAGCCCTGTTCATAGGAATGTAACGATCAATAAATTTCTTTGTAAACTCTGGCGAATCGATTTCCATAGACATTGGCGTTTGTATGTAGCCAGGACATACAGCATTCACGCGTATTCCAAGATGGGCCAATTCTATCGCCATTGTTTTTGTAAGCATCACGATGGCACCTTTAGAAGCGTTATAATGAGCGTATCCAAACTCGCCATCTAATCCATTTTTACTTGCCATATTTACCACGACGCCTTTTTTTCTCGCGGCCATATGCCTACAAACCACCTGGGAAACATGAAAGTATCCTGTGAGGTTTATATCCAAGATTTTTTTCCATTCAGCCTCGTCTATTTGGAGGAAAGGAGTTTCTGAGGCGATGCCTGCATTGTTTATTAAAATATCTATCGGTTGAGATTTCTCAGCCTTTCCGATTACTTCGTCTACCTGGGCGCGGTTAGATATGTCTGCTACATAGGTATCGATCTGGGTACCGAAAGTATTTAAGCTTTCTTTTGCCTTCACTAGGTTTTCAGCATTGGTATCTAATAGGGTTAATACGGCTCCTTCCATCGCAAAATGGCGGGCTATTTCATATCCTATTCCTCGTGCTCCACCAGTGATCACAACATGTTTGTTTTCAAATCGATTTCTTGAGTTCATGCTTTATGATATATTTTTTGATGAGTTGTCGGTTTTTACTTTACTTTGAAAATTGAAAATTCAACTTTTACAAACTTAAGTGAAAAATTACATAGGTTTGCAAATATAATTATAAAAGTAAAAATCTGTCTTTTAAATAGATCGAATCCAATTAAGCATGGAAACTTTGCGTGAGGGATAGCAGTGGAGAGCCCACAGGTCCCGACCCTTCGGGAACGAGGACTCGCAACGAATAGCCCGGTCGACGCTCTTCGCGGAGACACGCCCAAAAAATCATTACTTGTTTCCGACAAAATGTTTACCCTTTTCTCACAATGAATAAAGATAAAAAATTAAGAAGTCATCAATGGTTTTATGGTCAGAATGAAACTGGCTTATTGCATAAAGGCTCGCTTCGTGCTACGGGCATTGACATGGACAAATATGTAGGGCAACCTATCATAGGTATCGCAAACACTTGGTCGCAACTGAACAATTGCAATATGAGCTTGAAGCTTGTAGCGGATGATGTAAAAAAAGGGGTGGTAGAGGCAGGCGGTATTCCATTGGAGTTTCCAGTGATTTCTTTGGGTGAAGAGTTGATGAAGCCTTCCGCAATGTTGTATAGAAATCTGTTATCAATAGACGTAGAAGAAAACCTTAGGTCCTACCCCATCGATGGCGTGATCCTGCTGGGAAATTGTGATAAAACCGTTCCGGGATTGTTGATGGGCGCCGTGAGTGCTAATCTTCCAACGATACAACTAAACGCTGGACCAAAGAAGGCTGGCGTGTACAAAGGTCAAAGACTAGGAAGTGGTACTGATTTATGGAAATATTGGGATGAACTTCGCATTGGAAAAATCACTAATGAGGAATGGGAAGAAGTGGGAAAAGCACTTAGCTGTGGGTTTGGTGCATGTAATACCATGGGAACTGCATCGACAATGAATGGAATAGTTGAAGCACTAGGCATGATGCCACTGGGCTCAAGCACCCTGCCAGTGCATAGTGAGGCGAGAACGAATGCCTCCTTCGAGGCAGGCCGAAGAATTGTACAAATGGTTCATGATGACCTAAAACCGTCAGATATTCTTACTATTGGTGCATTTGAAAACGCGATAAGAGTGCTTATGGCTCTTGGTGGTTCTACAAACGCAATCATACACCTGACCGCCATTGCGGGCAGACTAAACCTTTCGCTCTTTCCACATAAGTTTAACGAGATTGGGGCACAAATACCTTGCATTGTAGACGTTCAACCGTCAGGCACGAACCTGATTGAAGAATTTGATGCGGCTGGAGGTATTCCTGCCGTAATGTCAACATTAAAAGACTACCTTGACCTAAGTGTTAAGACCTATTCTGGGAAGTCGCTAGGTGAGCAATTGCAAAACTCCTCTGCCATTGATAAAAAGGTAATAAGATCTTTGGACGACGCCATCTGTTCTGCTCCTACTATAGCCGTCCTCAAAGGTAATATTGCAGAGAAAGGTGCTGTGATAAAAGTGGCTGCTGCCTCGAAGTCTCTGCTAACACATACAGGAAAAGTGGTAGTTTTTGAAAACTATGATGACATGCTTGACAGAATAGATGATCCCGAATTGCCTGTAGATGCAAGCTCGGTATTGGTACTGAAAAACGCTGGGCCTAAAGGTGTACCAGGCATGCCAGAATGGGGCATGATACCGGTGCCCAAGAAATTGCAAATGCAGGGTGTAAAAGATATGGTTCGTATAAGCGACTCGCGAATGAGCGGCACCAGCTTCGGAACCGTTATATTGCACGTGTCTCCGGAGTCTGCCGATGGAGGCGCAATCGGGCTCGTACAGAATGGAGATACCATATCGATTGATATCGCCAACAGAATCATAAACCTTCAGGTGACTCCAGAGGAACTTGCGACAAGGAAAGCAGCATGGGTCGCTCCGACTGTGAAACACAAAAGAGGGTACCCTAGTCTATACATTAGAGAAGTGTTGCAAGCTGATGAAGGATGCGACTTTGACTTTTTGAGACCGAAAAATGAGGAGGAGTTGAAGTTTATTGAACCTATTGTAGGTCGATCGTAATCAATTTTTGGCCTTGGGAGAAAAAAAAGGCGGCAACTTTTTGAAGTTGCTGCCTTTTCAACATTGGAGCTTGAATACTCTATCTATACTTCGGAGTATGTTTATCTAGAAAGTTAGCTGACGCTTTATTCCAGCCTTCCAATGCTTTCGACCGCTCGGCGTTCAGCGCATTATTTGTATTATTATATTCGTTTACAGCTTTATTAAAATCGTTGGTTGCCTTATTGTATTGATCTACATCTTCCTTTCTTCTGTCTCCTTGTGGTTTAAGTTCAAACGCTTTCTTAATCTTTTGGAAGTTCTCCTCTTTCAAAATAAAGTCTGATAACAAACTAATTTTGGCACTTTCAGCTTTGTAAAAATCCAATGACTGACGACATGCAACTTTTAGAGTATTGTCTTTTTGGTAGGGAGCGATGGGACCAAGCTTAGCTATGCCTTCCTCGCTGGTTTTTAATAAGGCTGCTTTATTCTGTTCTAAACCGTTTATATCTTTTTTGCTCAAGGCCTCCATCATATAGGCTTCTTGTTTATAGCTCTTAAAAAATATCAGATAGAGTACACGTTGGTAATTGCTCACTTCCGTAGCAATTTTTGTCTTGGCATATAAGTCATCTTTGGAATCTACAAGATTAACTTTGTGCTTTTCAGCAAACTTCTTTTCTATTTCACCAAGTTGTTTCCCTCCTTCATTGATTTTATCAGAAGCCATATCCTGCGCGGTCAGATAGGCTTCCATTTTATCATAAGATTGCTCTGCAATTTCTTCCATATTTACAATCTTCCCATAGTCATCATTTAGAACATGGTTTATTTTTGTAAGATATTGGGAGGTAGAATCTCGCAAAGTTTTATCACCTTCAAAAGGTTGCAGTCCTTTTACTTTCTTTATTGCTTCCTGGGTTGTTTTTGATAGTTCCTTGCGCCTATTTTCCACTTTCCTAGCACTCTTGCCATGGGCCACTGCACTCATGTAGCTCATCATATCCTTAGTAATTTCTCTATTCTGTGTACCAATAAAACTAATGTATTCACCTGCATTGGTAAACTTTTGAGCATTTACGGCATCAACATCGGCAATGGCAATGGCTAGTAACACGAAAAGTATTTTGACGAGATAACGGTAACAAATTTTTGACATATGATTTATTTTAAAATATTAATGTAGTCCTCTATAATTTTGTAAGACTCTTCCAAATATAGATCTTTATTCATACCCTCCACAATGACTTCCAGCATTTCTAACGTATAAGAATCCATTTTATCGGCAAGAGTATTAAACTTGATGCTTTCAACTTTATAAGAATTGACTTTGGCATCTGAGATTTTCAAGCTACTGTACCACTTAGTCAAGCCTACAAATCTCTCTCTAAACAATACAGGAGATAAAGGTATATTTTGAAAGGTCTCGCGCTTTATCCAAGGATTATCTTCGATATGTTTTCTTAGATTTTCAAATATAGGGTTTCCCTCTAAACGTTTTTTGCTCTTCTCTGCCAAAATATTTACGGGCAGGGCGGGCAGCGCTGCATATAGAACTTTCTTATTTACGGAGTCGCCAGAAAGTGCAAAGTCGCTGTGAGCTTCGTTTTCATTAAGAGACGCATATATATCTGGCAAAACAACGTCTGGTTTCACCCCCTTCAATTGCGCTGACTTGCCTGTAATACGAAAAAGCTTATTCATCGTTAATTTTACGAGGCCATAAGGGGATTTAAAATTACTTAAATCTCTTATGTTGGTGTCTAAGGGTAATACCAATTGACCCGTAGCCTTCCCATAGGTATTTGAACCGACAATAATGGCCCTGTGATAATCTTGTAGGGTGGACGCAACCAATTCCGAGGCTGATGCACTAAAACCATTTACCATCACGACCATAGGTCCATCATAAATGGTCCCTCTATTGGCGTCCTTAACTACCTGCAATTTTTGATGGCTAACCTGCATCATTAGCAAGGGACCTTCATTTATAAATATACCCGATAGGTTCAAACCCTCGTTCAATGAGCCTCCTCCATTGTTCCTGATATCTAGAATCAACCCATCAACCTTTTCTGCCTTTAATTTTATGATCTCTTTAGCGACATCATTCGCACAGCCAAGACTGGATGAGTTCTCCCACTCTGTATAAAATCCGGGAAGCGATATATACCCAATTTTTTTCTCACCATTGAGTATAAAGCTTCTTACTATATTCTCTTCTTCTCGTATTTTTTCTTTTCTAAGCGTTACAACAGCCACCATGCCGTTAGCTTTCCTCACCTTCAAACTAATAGGCAACAAATTTGCTGAACTTATAAGCTCATCCAGCTCTTCCAGATCAGCGCCAGCAAGGTCTATTGCTTTCTTTCCCTCCCAGGATATTTCTAGTAATTGATCGCCTTTATTTAACTGATTACTTTTCCATGCAGGACCGCCGGGTACCAATCTGGCAACTGACAAAATTCCATTTTCCTCCATCTCATACTCAATTCCTAGGGAGAGATTTTCTGTAGCTAAAGCTTCTTCAAAGCCAAGATATTGTTCCTTTGACATGTAAGTACTGTGTGGATCATAGCAGCTGGTGATTGCCTGGAAGTATAAGTTTTGGATATATTTATCATATTCTGCAGAATTATCAAGGATTCTTCTGATTTTCCGCTTCTCTATCAGCAGTGCCTTCTCCCGATATACATTTTCCAATTTTTCAAATTCATTGGCGGTTACATTTTGCTGTTCATCTGCCTGCGATGTCCAATACCAAAGCATCTGGTATTTTAACCATTGGCTCCATTTGTTTGCGAAGGCTGCCTCATCTTTAGCATAAGAAAGACTATCATTTAGTAATGTCGTAAGCTTTTCATTAGCAGAAAATTTTAATGGCTTGGCAAGTATGCCAGTGAAAACTTTCTCTGTATGGATCAGCCTGCGCTTAAAGATCTCACTGAATGCCAGGATAAATTTTGTTTGTCCATTGATTAGATCCGCGTCAATATCTAAAGAAAGTCGTTTTAGTGTGGTTATTTCGCTGGCTGAAAAGTACATATTCTGAGGATCTACGCTCTCGATCAGCTTTAAAAAAACATCTTTTGCTAGCTGGTCATTCACGGCTCTCGGGGAGATATGCTTATTTTTTAGGATGGCAGCCAGCAAATGGGTTTCACGCTGCAGAGGCGTTGGTGGCTGGGCTATACAAACAACCGAGCTCAACAAAAATACAATGCATGCTTTGATTAACTTATTTGTCATCAACAAAATTATGGTTACTAGCCAGAGGAATTTAAAAAAGGTCCAGATGTGCCCATCCGGCGTAAAATGTGACCTGGTTATTATTAAAAGTATTCAAATTTGAGGAATAACACAAAACCCCGGTTTGATCAAGGCTTAATCAACAAACTATTAGAACTAATACTGACAATTTCTCCACCGTCGGACACTTTTAAATCTGAAATTTATGCAAGCGGGACATTAAGCAAACCTACTGACGTCTTGCCATACCGCTGTGAACACTTGCGCAGGTGCTAAAAAAAAGGCTATCTTTTTATTTTATAAAAAGATAGCCAAATAACGGTTAAATTATACCAAACTAATCTATAAGAACTTTACTATGATGGGTAAATTTATTATCACTAGTCTCCAAAATATAAATGCCCTTTGGAAGACTTGTAGGCAATTGTATCTGATTGATGAGATCTCCATTTGACACTGAATTATAAACTTTGATGCCTTTTGAATCATAAAGTGAAATAGTTATACGCTCACTCATTGACTTGGAAAACTCAACATTCAACAGATGATCTTGAATTGGATTAGGATAAACAGAGACAAAACTTTCATCCATTGCACTTGTGGCGGTGATGGTTGCGCTTTGAACATCTATGTAATCAAGGTTTACGGAACCCAAATCGCCATTGTCATATTTGTAGGCAATGGTATTCGCACCAGGACTTAACGTCAATACTTCTTTCTTCGTGGACCAGCTATCCCAATTCTGCAAGCTCGGCAATTCCGTCTGCTTTACTTTTGTTCCATTTACATAAACGGTAACTGTCCTGGCATTACCCATGGCATTTCCATAGCCTAATATTACGTTATACTGTCCGGCATCTTTCACCGTTACTTGAAAAGATATAGTAGCCCCAATTTTCTCCACACCGGCTACAAAACCGCTGCCAGAAAATCCAGTATGGTCGGTTGCTTTAGCTGCTCCCCCTGATAAGGTAGCATTTTCGGCCTCATACTTGGTCGGCG
This sequence comes from Cytophagaceae bacterium, assembly GCA_036386935.1. Classification (GTDB taxonomy): domain Bacteria; phylum Bacteroidota; class Bacteroidia; order Cytophagales; family Cytophagaceae; genus DASVUU01. The sequence goes on from DASVUU010000694.1 coordinate 6,950, forward strand.
GCAATAAGGTAGTAACAGAAAGCTGAGCTGAAGCATTTGAAAGGTTTCCTGTTCTATCCTTAGCTTTTACCGTCATTACGGAAGTTGAAGAAGGAAGAAGATTGGAAATTAACAATTTGGTCTCAGGAGACTTGGTAGTGCCATATAGTACTCCATCCTTGTAGACTTCATAACCAAGCACCATGTCATTGTCATTAGATGCATTCCAATTTAATATAAAACTCGCCGCCGACAATTCTGTTGTATTTAAATTGGCTGGAATTGTGGGAGGTGTTGTCTCCTTCGTTCCCGACATAGTCCTAGTAATTTCTGCACTCATGTCTGACTTGTTTCCTACACCATCCTTTGCCTGAACCTTAATTTTATAGGTCTGTCCCCCCCCGAGATTAGTGATTGCAATAGAGTTCGTAGTTACAGAAGCATATAAAACGCCGTCTATAAACACATCATATCCAGTTACGGCAATATTGTCTGTAGATGCTGTCCAGGTCAATGCTAGCTCATTGTTGGTAGCGTTCGTTGTCGTCAAGTTTGTTGGGGCTGTAGGTTTCTGATTGTCTAACACCGTAGTTTTAAGTGCTTCAAAAAATAGTGTTCCCATTTTATCATAACCTTGTTGATTCGGATGTATGCCGTCAGAAGAGACATCTGCAAGCGTAAGGGAAGTAGCATCCACATAATGAATCTTTTTGCCAGCCTTTGCACGGTTAGCTACCAAGGTTGGAAGATTTTTGTTAAAGGTCTCCCCGTTTTTTTGCGCCACGCCTGCAAGTCTTTTATGCTCAACGCTCTCATAGGCGTTATATGACATAGGAGGTATGCTTGCGACAAATACTTCTGCATTTGGGTATAACTCAAGGACTCTATCTACCAACTTGCCAACACTCGTAGTATCTCCGTTTTGAGAAGCCCATCCAGAGTCATTGGTGCCTTCCCAAATAAGAACCGCATCT
>DASVUU010000695.1:0-7640 GCA_036386935.1 Cytophagaceae bacterium
GTGTATTAACGTTATTTCCTTCCCGCGTTTGACCGGTAGATAAGTTAACCCGGCTGTCTGTTATCCCCCGAGTGTCATTATATCCCAAATTAAGCTCCGGTAAAAAGCCGGCATTAATTATGTTATTGTTCTTCTCCGCCAATAACTGATTATTTCTAGCAATTTGAGCCGAAAAGTTGTTTTTCAAGCTCAAATCCATTGCTTGTTCTAAACTCAGGGTATCTTGTCCATTTACCGTTACAGTTATAGAAAAGAATAAAAGAAAAAGTAATTGCTTCATATTAAATCTGAGGGGATTCTTGAGGTTTGATTTTGGACTTCCTTCGTGACATGAAGGTATAGATTCCTGGGATTACATAAAGTGTTAACACAAGTGAGAACAACAATCCTCCAATAATAACTGCACCCATCGGGATACGACTTCTAGCGCCAGCACCTAAGGCAAAGGCAATTGGTACAGCGCCAAGAATTGTTGCAAGACTTGTCATCAATATTGGCCTAAGTCGTTCTGTAGCTGCCTCCCTAGCTGCGTCGATAAGCGATAAACCTTCATCCACTTTGTGGTTTGCAAACTCTACTATTAAGATTCCATTCTTCGTGACAAGTCCAATCAAAATAATTATTCCAATTTGACTAAAAATATTTATCGTCTGTCCGGATATCCATAAAGTGAGAAATGCTCCAGCCAAGGCTAACGGTACAGTTAGCATGATTATAAATGGATCGATAAAACTTTCAAACTGCGCAGAAAGGATCAGGTATATGAGTACTAAGGCAAGCAAAAAGGCAAACGTTGTGTTAGACCCACTTTCTGCAAAGTCTCGCGAAGGACCACTTAGGCTTGTTGTAAAGGTCTCATCTAAAACTTTTGCAGCAATAGCATCCATTGCTTTTATTCCATCCCCGATAGTAACACCAGGGGCTGGTGCCGCGGATACTGTAGCAGACTTATATCTGTTATAATGATAGAGTTGTGGTGGGCTTATTCGTTCCTGAACGGTCACCAGGTTGTCTAGTTGAATAGGCAGCCCTGAGGAACCCCTTACATACATAGAGCTCAAGCTTAGCGGTTGGTCTCTGTTATTTCTATCAAATTGTCCAATTACCTGGTACTGCTTCCCACTTATATTGAAATAAGCGAACCTAGAGCCACTTAGTGCCATCTGCAAGGTCTGAGCGATGTCTGAAACGGAGACACCCAAAGCCTTAGCCTTCTCCCGGTCTGGCAAGACAAGCAATTCGGGCTTATTAAATTTCAAATTGACATCGTTCGCAACAAAGGCTGGATTTTTACCTACTTCCTCCATAAACCTTGGAACAGCATCCCTCAATTTTTCGAAATTAGCGGCTTGCAAAACATATTGAATAGGCAGACCGCCCCGACTAGCCCCGCCACCCGCAGAGATTGTTTGTTCTTGGACCACGAATACTTTTGCTGCCGAAAATCTTTTCAATTTTTTTGAAAGATAATCTGCAATCTCTTGCTGTGATCTTTCTCGCTCTGTTGGATCGCTTAGTCTTATTCTAAAAAATCCGCTGTTGGTTGCTCCTGATCCTGAAAAGCCTGGCGCCGTTACTGACAATACAAAAGTATTCTCAGGGACAGAGTCCGTGATAAAGCTGGAAACGTTGTCCATATATTTATCCATATAGTCATAGGACGTTCCTTCGGGTGCGGTCGCTGTAACTCTTAATAAGCTTCGGTCATCTAGTGGGGCAAGCTCGGATGGTATTATCTTATTCATGATGACAATTGTTACTATGGAGCCAGCAAGTATTGCTAGGGCAATCCATCTGTTCTTTAAAAATCGCCCCAATGAATTATTATAGGCATTTGTCATTCCTACAAAAAATGGTTCTGTCTTTTCGTAGAACCTAGATTTCTTGTGGTTTTTTCTGGATAGTTTCACATTGAGCATTGGAGTCAAAGTCAAGGATACGAAGGCAGAGATGAGAACTGCACCAGCGACCACAATCCCAAACTCACGAAAGAGCCGTCCTACAAATCCTTCTAGGAATACTATTGGTAGGAATACTACTGCGAGTGTGATAGATGTGGAAACTACTGCAAAGAAGATCTCCCTAGACCCTTCGTGTGCCGCTTCTAAAGGAGACATCCCTTCTTCAATCTTTTTGTAGATGTTTTCCGTGACGACTATTCCATCATCCACGACCAAGCCGGTGGCAAGTACAATTCCTAATAACGTTAAAATGTTAATTGAGAAGTCAGCAATATACATGATGAAAAAGGCCCCGATCAATGATACGGGTATATCTATCAAAGGCCTAAGCGCAATCAACCAATCTCTAAAGAATAGATAGATGATGACAACCACCAGCAGGAAAGCAATAATAAGCGTTTCTTCTACCTCTTTAATGGACCGCTTTATAAAAATGGTATTGTCAAGTGCAATGTCAAGTTTATAGTCGGCAGGCAGGTCTTTGCGAATGCCTTCAACTCTTTTATAAAACTCATCGGCAATATCTATATAATTAGCACCAGGCTGTGGAACCAAGCCCAAACCAATCATCGGATGCCCCGATTTTTTTAGAATTGTTTCCTCATTTTCTGCTCCAAGCCTTGCATAGCCAATATCCGATAATCTAATTAGTTGTGGACCATTGTTTTTTATTACCAATGCGTTGAATTCTTTTTCATTACTTAACTTTCCAATGGTCCTTACGGTTAACTCTGTGGTGTATCCAGATATTTTTCCACTAGGAAGCTCTATATTTTCCTTATTTATGGCCGTGTAGACATCTCCAGGAGTGAGTTGATAAGAGGCAAGTTTAAAGGGATCCATCCAAATCCGCATTGCGTATTTCTTCTGTCCCCACACCTGCACTGTGCTCACTCCAGGGATCGTCTGTAACCTTTCCATAACTACGTTTTCAGCATAATCATTAACCTCTAAATGACTCTTGGTGTCACTTTGTATCGTTAAAGTTACTATTGCGTCCGAGTTAGCATCCGCCTTAGATACTACAGGGGGCCCATCAATGTCTAAGGGGAGGTTTCTAACTGCCTGTGATACTTTATCTCTTACATCGTTCGCAGCAGTTTCAAGGTCTGCGTCCAGATTGAATTCTACAGTGATGTTACTTATGCCAATGCTGCTTGAGGAAGTGATTGACCGAATACCGGCGATTCCATTGATGCTTTTTTCTAAAGGCTCAGTAATTTGAGATTCTATTACATCACTATTCGCCCCTGTGTAAGATGTGCGAACAGTTATAACAGGTGGATCCACTGAAGGATATTCTCGCACTCCTAAGAACCTGTAGCCGATCGCCCCGAAAAGAATGATGACAATTGACATCACTGTTGCCAAGACGGGTCTGTTTATGCTTAAAGAAGATATATTCATAGTTTAAATTATATGGAGGTACTAATCAAGTATCAACACAGCTCCCTATTTGATTATTTTAATATTTACTCTAGAGCTATCCTTCAACTGCATTGTACCAGAAGTGATAACGGTATCATTGGGTTGAAGTCCGGAAGTGATCTGTAGAGTCTGTTCTTGTCTTACTCCCGTCTCTACCTCCTTCGATATAGATATTCCGTTCTTATACAAAAATACCTTTTGGCTTTTCGATCCAGGTATCACCGACTCGGAGGGAAGAATGATTGCTTTTTCATCAGTGTTCAATAGCAGGTCAATTTTTATAAAAGAGCCCGGTTTTAGCGACATGTCCTTGTTTGATGAGCGTGCCCTTACCTTTAGGGTACCGGTAGCTGCATCTATCATCTGTTCCACAGCGTACACCGAGCCCTTATATACCTTTGGGTTACCAGATTCAGTAAAATTAATAGTGGATTCTGTACCCACTAAGTCATTATATTTTTCCGGGATGTCAAATTCAATCCTAATCGGGTCGATCTGTTGAAACGAGGCGATAGGAGTAGTAGGAGAGACGCTTTCGCCTTCACTGGAGTATCGGAGACCAATGACACCATCGAAAGGTGCGTAAATCGATGACTTTCTCAGTTGCGCTTCAATGAGCTCGGCATCGGCATTCAATAATTCAGTCTGGTTTTTGGCAATATCATATTCCTGTTGGCTTATCCCTTTAATTTCAATCAGCTTGCGTTTCCTTTCCTCATCTATTTTTGCTAACTGTTGCTGCGTTCTTACTCTTTTCAATTGAGCGCGTAATTCTTGATCATAAATTTTGACTAATAATGTTCCTTTTTTTATATGTTGACCTTCCTTGAAAAAGATGCCCGTGATCCGGCCTGACACTTCACTTCTCAATTCCACCTTTTCATTTGGAAGAATAGTCCCAATAATCTCTATCTTGTTCTCTAACCTTTCGTACTTTGTTACCACGCCATTTACAAGCGTGGGTGGCGGCGGGCCTTGCGCCCCTTTGTCTCCTTTTTTTACTGCTTTTTTATCAGGTGAACTACATTGACTAAATAAAATACAGATACTAACGGTACAAAAAAGCGTTTTTATGTTGATTGTGTTGAGGCTCATTTTTTAAGCGTTTTTGGAGTTTGTACTTTTAGGGTAAGGTTGATTTTATTCGTAGGTATGTCGGAGATATTTTTTTCAATAATATTAAGACATTCTAAAAACTCTTTTTGCTTTTTGCTATCTATACCCTTGAAAAATTCTTTCTCAAGTTGAACAAAAGTATCTTCTATTTCTGGGATTATCTTTAAAGCTTTTGTTGTCAAGAATAATAAATGCTCGCGTCTGTCTTCCTTATTAGTGCTCCTTTTTACCAAGCCCTTTTTAGAAAAATGGTCTATAACCCTTACTATTGTTACTTTATCAGTATTTAGCATTTCTGCAAGCTTTTGTTGAGTAATACTGCCATTGTTTTTGTGAATTAAGGTTAAGGCGAAGTAATACTTGTCTAAAACAGTATGTTCAAGTCGCTGAGAAATTATTCCTAATGACTTTTTAGCAAGTTCAGTAAAAATTTTCCAGGTTGGGAAGGCTTCAATCATTTAATACTACGCTCTCTGAAACAGTTGACAATAATAATAGTTTACAAGTGTAACTATTATTTCACAATTTATATTGCCAATTTGAAAAATAAAAGTGGGAGGTCGTAAACCTAGGCTTTTTTGCAGCCGTTAACCTTCTATAGGTAAGTATATTGCGAATTCGGTGAGGCCGTTCCGAGATTTAAGCTTTATCGAGCCCCGGTGTTGGTTTATAATTCTTGATACTATATCCAAGCCTAAGCCTGTGCCTTTTCCTATTTCCTTGGTGGTAAAAAATGGGTCGAAGATTTTGGATTTTATCTCTTCCGGGATACCAGGGCCATTATCAGAAATTGTTACTTTTAGATATTCTCTTTCCTTTTCTGTTTTTATCTTTAAGATTCCTTCTGCACTTTGCTCCATAGCGTCAAGTGCATTATCTATCAAATTAGTCCATACCTGATTCAGCTCACCAACATAAGCGTTTACGAACGGTATAGTTCTATCATACTCTTCAATAAGTTGGATATTTCCCTTCTTTATTTTATGCTGCAGCATAGTGATGGTATTCGAAATTCCAACGTGAATGTCAGCGTATTCTTTACTATTGCCTCGATCCATGTGTGTAAAACTTTTAATAGAATTTACCAAATGTGAGATTCTTTGTGAGGCCTCTTGTAATTCGCTTACCATTTTTTCAGTTTCAAGATTATCATTTATCCACTTCAAGATAAGCACTAAAGATTCATTTGGAATCATTTCATAAAGCTCATTCAAGTCCGAAGTTGTAAAGCCATATTCTGCTAGGTTATTGACAGTTTCGTCTCCTTTTTGTAGACCTCTGTTATCAAGCCACTCAGACAAGGCGGTCTCTTGATCCATTGCTATCATTGGGTCAACCGAAGCTGGCTTTTCTCTAGAAATAACTTTGCACATCTTATTGTTTACAGCATCAATTTGGTCTTCATTCATTTTTATCGATAACACATGTTTAAAACTGTCAGGCAATAACTGTAAATGCTTTTTTAATGAAGCTGAGCCTCTCACAATAGCAGACGCTGGATTGTTTAATTCATGAGCTAGGCCAGCCGATAGTTTGCCAAGTGCCATCATTTTTTCATTTTGTTGTTGTAGTGCTGTGAAATCACGAACTCTATTTGTCATGATGTGAACCAGAGCTTGAGTAAGCTCAAAATGATTGTGAATGAGATCATTCATAAGCTCAATTGGAAAAGTCATTACCTGACTTTTTACTAAAGCTTGTCCGAATGCCATCGCTACTAACCCCCTGGAGTAGGGGAGATACCCGGTAATATCTTTAGGTTCTACAAGTGATATTTCTCTAATTCCAGAGGAATGAAGACTGAAAATTTTTATCTGGCCAGAAATGATAATATGAGTGCCTCTCACTTTTTCATTCTCTTTAAATAAATAAGCACTCTCTTCAAGAGTATAATGATTGCTTTTGTCTATTAACCATTGTAATTGTTCATGAGGCACTATTCTTAGGCTATCAATGCTTAAAAGAAAACTTATATCTACCTCTGTCATAAATTCAATGGTTTTTTAAGAATCAAAATAGCACTAAAATTGCAAAAGAGAAGCTAACCAAACACATAATAATAATTTATGAAAAGAACTGTACTAACTTTTTTGTCTTTACACCTTCTAATAGTAGTCTGCACAGATGCACAAATCACCGTAACTAGTGACGACATGCCCATAGCTGGAAGATCTTACTTATCGTTTAATAGCAAAGCGATAACTAATTATGTTTTAAAGAGAGGAGCTTCGCAAACTTGGGATTTTTCAAGCTTGACGGGTGATGATGAAAAACTGGAAAGTTACTACAACCCAATTCAAACGTCTCATGGCTCAAGCTTTCCCGAAAGTAACTTGGCGTTAAAGGACACTACACCTGATGGGTTTAGCTATATTAGAAGTTCGACTAGTATCCTTGAGGTACTTGGAGTCGCCCAGAATGGTAGAGTTGTTCGATTTGATACCCCGTTAAATAGCTTATCTCTTCCTATAACTTATGGAAAGCCTAGTCAAACTAACTTCAAAACTGTTACTAGTGTTGAAAATGATGATCCAGGGACAAAAGGGTATTATGATTCTATTCGAACAACAATTACGTTTTATATAGTAGACACTGCAAATGCATATGGCAGTATCAAGACGCCTAACTCTACTTACGAAGCGTTGCAAATAACTCGTTACGGCACCTTTACATCTACTACTGAAGTGAGAGAAAAGCAATCCAAGCTTTGGATGAGCATAGGTAGTGATACCGAAAATACGAGGAAAATTGACTGGTTTGCTAAAGATATAGGTGTGCCTGTTTTTTCGGTAAATTTAACTGGGCACACTGGAACCACTGTGGAAGGTGTTTCATGGTACGGCTCAACAAGCAACAGTCCTGTGCTGGCTATAAACACTGCGAACTTCAATGAGCACCTAGTTAAAATACACCCTAATCCTAACAATGGAAATTTTAGCGTCCAATTACCCTCAACGCTTTCTGCAAATAGTATTAGAGTAAGCAACGTTGCTGGATTTGAAATAGAGTACCATTACGACATGTTTGCTAATACCGTTAGTTTGTCAAATGCTCTCAATGGTATTTATTTGTTAGAGGTGAATACCAATCAGGGAATCATTACCAAAAGGATTCTTGTAAATAAATAATGTATTT
>DASVUU010000696.1:0-4776 GCA_036386935.1 Cytophagaceae bacterium
TTCCATAAAATTGTCTAGTTATTTTTACAATTAGCTAACGTCAGGTTAAATAATGAAAAGCAGAAATATGGAAATTGAAGGGGGAGCCTGGACTATTTGTAATGAATGTCTGGGACGCGGTAAGAAAAGGCACAGAGTTGAAAAGAAAGTGCGTCTCAACTACCAAACAGCTTTAGATCAATTTGAAAAAGCCAATGGGGGAGACACGGCTCCTGTTCGCCCTAAGGGTAACCTTTACACATGCTCGAACTGTGACGGATCAGGATTGATTCCTTCCCCTAGCTACCCTATGCCGGACAAAGAAAACTACCCACATGTTGCAATTATTGGTGGCGGTATAGGAGGCGTCGCTCTAGCTGTTGCTTTTTTGCATCGCGGAATCCCATTTACCCTTTATGAGCGAGACAGCTGTTTCGATGCTCGATCCCCAGGCTATGGATTTACTCTGCAACAAGCTAGTAAAGCGATTAAGGGATTTGGCCTTTTTACCTTAAAACATGGGATTTATTCTACATGCCATGTGGTGCATAATACAGAAGGGAATGTGATTGCAAAGTGGGGTATGAGAATAAGCAAACAACCAGATGAGAAAGCCTCTCCTAAACGCATAAATGTACACATTGCCCGGCAGTCTTTGCGCTCAGCTTTGCTCGAGCAACTTGGAGGAAATGAAGTGGTGCAATGGGGACACCAATTAATAGATTTTAAAATACATAACGGTCAAGATATCGATTTGACTTTTCAGGTGAATGGAGAGACGAAGAGTGCTAAGGCGGATCTCATAGTCGGAGCAGATGGTATTCGCAGCTCAGTGCGTAGGTTGGTATTTGGGGAGGGCGATACTCCTTTACGTTATTTAGGTTACATGGTGATTCTTGGTATATGTCCATTGGAGAAGCTGGAAGGTCTTGATAGTCCATTGCTGGACTCGGCCACCGTGTTTCAAACTGTCAACGGCCAGGAGCGCATCTACATGATGCCTTACTCCTCCGACTCAGTTATGTGGCAACTTAGCTTCCCCATAAGCGAAGAGGACGCTAAGGCCTTGAGTGCTGAAGGATCTAAAGCACTCAAGGAAGAAGCGTGTCGTAGAACTGAGTGGCATGAACCCATCCCTCAAATTTTAGCGGAAACCATGGAAGCTCAAATTTCTGGCTATCCTGTGTATGACCGGGAACTACTCAAGCCAGAATCATTGCAAAAAGGAGGGCCGGTGACTTTGATTGGCGATGCGGCACACCCAATGAGTCCATTCAAAGGACAGGGCGCAAATCAAGCCCTGCTGGATGCACTAGCTCTTGCTAGGGGCATATCAATAGGATGTAGCCGTTTTTCTCAATGGAGGGAGGCAGGAGTGAGGAAAAGTGTATTAAATGAGTTTGAATTAGAAATGTTAGAACGTAGCGCCAATAAAGTGAAAGATTCAGCGGAGGCTGCACAGCTTCTGCATTCTAAAATTGCGCTCCGCGAGGGTGATGGGCCGAAAGGAAGGAGTTTAAAATGAAAGAAAAATGAGAATTCTTGAATAATAGGTAACTGCCACATTTAAATAAACATGATTCATCCTATTAGTTGCTTCCGCACGAACTCTCTTCCTAAACCTATGCCAGCGTATATGAGGAATCTTGAATAATATTTAATTGCAACCTTTGAAATAAACAGAATTCGTAGCGTTAACAATGTGAAAATACGAGGAATTAAAGATAACTTGACAACACGCACCTTACTACAACAAAGAACTGGAAATACTAATTAGCGGTAGTTAATAAATGGTGTTTCGTAGAGAGAAAAACCTCGGGAATAGACCCTATTTATAATCTTAGATTTAGCAGCGGCTGTTTATTATATTTAACTTTACAGTCACTAAGCAAACAAATGGACTTTAAAACCGCTGATCCTGACAACTCAATTTCTTTATTTGTTAAAAACATTTTGATTTTTGAAGAACATGAACCTAATTTAGAGACTGTACTCCCTTTTTATGCTGACGGTTATCCTGGACTGATATTCCATGAAACAATAAACGGACTTTTAGTAAGACCACACCAGAAGTTAATGCCTAGTTTTTTCTTATATGGACAAACCTTAAAACCTATCGAACTTATTTTAAATGGTCCTTTTAAACTCATTGTATTCCAATTATTCCCTTTTGTGCTTAAAAGCTTATTTGATGTGGAAGCGAAAGACCTAAATGACAATTGTTACGATCTAGCTCAATTTGAACGTAGTCTCACAGCAGGGACCCTTACAGAATTGAATAAAATAAAAAGCACTCAGGAAAGAGTTAACACGCTTACTTTATTTCTTCCGATACTACTTAAAAACAAACAGGAACGACTAGACTTGACCGTTGCCTCTGCTATTCATAAAATATTGTCTGCTAAGGGTAAGCTAGTTATTGGAAGCCTTTGCCGCGAGCTAAATTTGACTGAAAGGACGTTTGAAAGAAGATTTATGAATTCTGTCGGAGTTACCGCGAAGCAATTTTCAAAGATCATTCAATTCCAGCAATCACTTGAACAATTGACCTCCAAGGATTATACTAAACTCACAGACGTTGTATATGCCAATGGGTATTCCGACCAATCTCATTTCATAAAGGTTTTTAAATCTTTTACTGGAAAAACGCCCTTGGTCTTTAGAGCACAAAGCTGATTATGTCGGTTTTGTTCTATTTATTGCAGTGATAAGGCCGCAATTTTGTCTCATAAACTATCACATACAATGAGCAAAAAGATTTTAGTATTAGGCGGTACCGGCAAAAGTGGGAGAAGAGTCGCCCAACGTTTACAAGATTTAAAAATACCTATTCGCTTAGGCTCGAGAGATGGCCAACCAGCTTTTAACTGGGACGAGCCAAGTAACTGGCATGAAGTTTTAAACGAAATCGAGAGCGTTTACATAACATTTCAACCTGATTTGGCCGTGCCTCAAGCAGTCGAAAAAATTAGACTATTTACAGAAATAGCAAAAGCAAAAAATGTAAAGCAATTGGTGCTTTTATCGGGTAGAGGCGAAAAGGAAGCACAGGCATGCGAGCAAATAATTATTCATTCTGGTTTGGATTGGACCATTATAAGGGCTAGTTGGTTTATGCAAAATTTTAGCGAAAACTTCCTTCTTGACTCCATTTTGAACAACGAGGTCATACTTCCTACTATTAAGGCGTTAGAACCATTTGTAGATGTTGATGATATTGCAGACGTTGTCGTAGCCGTATTGACCAACAAGAAACACGGCGGTAAAATTTATGAACTTACCGGTTCGGAGCTATTATCATTTCGGTCGGCAACGTCAAAAATAGCAACCCAACTAAGCAGGCCTATCGCGTATACAGAAATGTGCATCGAAGATTATGTAGCCGCACTTAAATCTCACCAATTGCCTAATGATTTTATTTGGTTGATAAAGTACCTATTTACAGAAGTGCTTGATGGAAGAAATGAGTCTTTGAGCAATGACATTGAAACGGTTCTAGCAAGAAAGCCAACAACCTTTGAAGAATATGTATTTAAAACGGAAAGAACAGGGATATGGAAGGCTCAATAAACCTTAATATAATTCAATTTGCAGCTATATTATTTACCGGGCTGTTAGCAGGACTTATGTACGGCTACAGTTGCTCTGTGTCTGCGGGACTAGGAAGCTTGCATGATGATATTTACCTATTGTCATTCCAATCTATCAACGTGTCCATCCAAAATCCGTATTTCTTTTTAAGCTTTATTGGTAACTTATTGATTCTTCCTATTGCTAGCTGGTTGGCCTATCAACACTACAACTCCGTGACCTTTTATTTTCTAGCTGGTGCAACAGTGGTTTATATTATCGGAGTTTTTGGAGTAACAGTTTTTGGAAATATTCCGCTTAACCAACAACTAGCTAATTTTAAGGTTTTAAATGCCACGGAAAGTGAAATTCGGCAAATGAGAATGGCGTTTGAAAGTTCATGGAACAACTATCACACCATCAGAACCGTTGCCGCCATCACCGCGTTTTGTCTCGCTATTCTATCTTTGCTTACACGAAAAATCTAGGCGAAAGCAGGGATTTATTTTAATTGAAGCTCCGAAGCAGCAGTCAATGGAATTTTGTACTTTCACAATCTTTTATCGTCAATTCTTGCCCGTAGAGGGCGTTATAGGACAGCCACAACATTAGGAATTGAAAGACTTCCGGATAGAATAGCTTAAGAGAACCGTTAAAGACTTTATTGTGGGAGGCGCGCAGAATTATTCTGAAAAATTGAAAATGGAAAAACTTGAAGTTTATGCATAAAGACTTTTGATGTCACTGAGACAAGAGTAGAGCTAAAGCACTTAATAGAATTGACAGCCGAATTGGGGCCTTGTGAATTGCTTATTTTAGTTTTTAGGAAAGGAGAATTGAAAGGTAGATTGCACTTTGAAGTTGAAAGTCGAACAATCTCCCTAGTTCGATGTATAAAAAAAAGATGGGAAACTTTAAAGATAACACTACAGGATATTAAGGATAGGCTAGTGAAGCGAAAAGAAAGATATCGGGTCTTGGTATCATCGTTGGAGAATAAGCTCGCACCCCTGAGTGGCATGAACCCATCCCTCAGATTTTAGCTGAAACCATGGAAGCTCAAATTTCTGGCTATCCTGTGTATGACCGGGAACTACTCAAGCCAGAATCACTGCAAAAAGGAGGGCCGGTGACTTTGATTGGCGATGCGGCACACCCAATGAGTCCATTCAAAGGACAGGGCGCAAATCAAGCCCTGCTGGATGCACTAGCTCTTGCTAGGGGCAT
>DASVUU010000697.1:0-10143 GCA_036386935.1 Cytophagaceae bacterium
TGTCGCTGCATTATTTACATTTTCTTGTTTTGCACAGATAGACTACACAGATGTGACTCCCAACACCACAAACAATAGACATGATTTTGAATTAACGCTTTCTATCAGCAAGGTTTTTCCGGGCAATTTGGTTCTGACACAGGTAAATCAAGTTCCGACTTTTAATTCAGATGTGAGCCGTTATCTAAGCAATAATTATGGTCAAAGCTGGAGGGGAGGACAAACGTTTAATTCAACGGTAGATGTTGCTTACGGCGATCCAAGTACCAGTATTGATGCAAATGGAACAGCTTACATTTGTGCGATGAAGCCGTGGCTAGATGGCTATTATATATATAGATGTAATAATACACTAGATCTAAATCCCGTTTGGACTACATTTACGGGTTACCAAAATGGCAGTACATTTGATAAACAGTTGATCGCATCTGACGATAATCCTTATAGCCAATATAAGAACAACCTATATTGTGTGTGGTCAGAGGACCCGGGTTTTAAAATTAGAATGAATAAATCAACTAATCAATATAACGCTAACGGTACACCTAATACATCTGCGACCTTTTCGACTCCAATTACGGTTAGCACACAACCAGGGCAAGGGGCAAACGTACAAGTTGGCCCTAACGGGGAGGTTTATATAGTATGGGCCGAACCAGCCCTACCTGAATCTAGACTAGGCTTTGCAAGATCGTTAAATGGCGGGAGTAGTTTTGAATATATTAATGATAATGCAGTTCCAATTACGGGAGTTCGCGGCTCCTTTTACAATGGTGCGCGCGTTCAGTCTTTTCCTTCTATGGCAGTAGATAGAGGTTGTGCTCTGCACTCCAATAATGGTCGTATTTATATTACCTGTGCAGAAATGGTAACAGAGAATGGGATTTCTTCCGACAAAATCAGAGTAAGGCATTCTGATGATAAGGGGACTACCTGGAGCTCTCCTGTTTCAGTCAATATCTTGGATGCAAACAAGTCTTATCATCCCTGGATAGCTGTTGATGATGCTACTGGTGATGTCTTTGTAGTCTATTGTGCAATTGAAAATGCGTCAACGTTCCAGGCAAGTACTTATCTAGCCTATTCTTATGACGGCGGGACAAACTGGAGTAACATCAAGGTTAGTGATGTTTCCTATACATGTAATAACGCCACAGGTGAATACGAATATATAGGTGTAGCCGCATATGGCGGAAAAGTAGTTACAGGTTGGATAGACAATAGAACAACTTCAGGAGTAAGATCGGGATTACCAACGGTATATACCTCTTTAACAGAGTTTAATTCACCTTCGAAGTATACCTCTACCTCAACAATTGAGATAAATGGGCCACTTAATATCAACAATTCCCCCGCTAGTGTCACTTATCAAGCTCCTATAATTACCGCACCTAATAGCTCAACGTTAACATTAGCATCTGGATCGAATGTGGTCATGAACGCGAAAACTTATATCCAACTAAATCCGGGGGTATTAATAAACTTAGGTTCAGATTATACGGCGGTATTAAACCCATCGCTAATAACTAGTTGTACAAATACAAATCATAGAGACGAATCTGAGCAAATAAGTTTTGAAGAAGTTGGCTTTGAAAATGTAGAAAAGGACATTGTAACGTTATATCCTAATCCTAGCCTAGATGAAGTGAATTTTAAACTTAATGAATCTTTGAAGGGAGTTTTACAGGTTTCTATCTTCAATGAGCAAGGAAAGACATTTCATAATGGTTTGAGAATAATTAACAATGATGAATCAAGTAAAAATTATAGAGTTGATTTAAGAGGTTTCCCAAATGGAACTTACTTTTATTCGTTAAAATCCGACACTTTCCAAAAGACTGGTAAATTTATAAAGATTCAGGAGGGTGATTTACTTCAGGGCCCAAAGAAAAAAGCAAAGGTAATGATTAAGTAATAGTGTTAAACTCAATAACGGAGAGGTGACACTCCACTCCGTTATGTTTAGTATAAGTGTATTTGTAGAGTTAACGGCCCTTTGGTATACCAATTGTATATTTGTTTGATCATATATACGTTATTAACGGATAGAAATATAAATTAATCGTTCATAATAATAAGTTAGTAAAGGCTTTTATTTTCGAATGAAAATCAGCCTCTTCATTAATGAGAGATTTCCCTAATTATATATTTGACTGTTTATAAAGTCTTCCTGAACAAAAACGCCGCAGCAGGATACCGAACGTTACGTATGGTGGTGTGAGAGGACAGTGAGCGAAATAATAACTCACTTCCTAATGTGCGCCATGCATGCGTTATTTGTATAGAGTTAAAGCCTCGAACAAGCCAGTTAATGGAATCGTTAGCCAAACGAAGGGTGTCCCTGGCGACGGAGAATCTGAAGCCTGCCTGCCGGTAGGCAGGGAAGCTAAAGGCGAAAATGGGAACTGACGCCGCCGCTTGAAATGTTTTCGTTTAAAACAATGCAAACGTACCATTGGCCTTGTGCGCTTTTCGCGAAGTCTTAAAGTGGAGGAAACGTTAGTTGGCGAACGGGGTTGAGCGGCAAAGGGTTGTGGCGACTAAGTAACAGCAGCCAGCTCTCAATATTGGTATGAATAATAAAGGGTTCAATGAAGAAGGCTTTATTGACCCCTTGAGAACTATACCAGCCTTTATTGTAAATTACTTTAGGGAAACCGTAGTATACGTAGGTACATACGGTTGTGTGATATGACGGCAAACTAAATTTATTTAGATTTGCCTCCTACTTTAATTTCCTGGCTTTTCAAAGTTACCATTAATAGCATTAGATCTTGCTGTCAAGCCAATTTTGAATGCCTATGCTTTATATGCATACCTTACTTAATTACTGTCTTGGGTATTTAGTTTTGCTATTTTGATTCTATTGCTAGATTCAGATACAGTCTGTCACCAGAAATCTATTTGGTCATACCATCTTTTACCTTGATCTGAAATTGTATTATCACTGCTCTATATGAATAACACAAACCATCACTATTTCGGTTATTTTAGCTTATTTTTATTTGTTTTTTCAATTAATTTCAATGGCGTTTGTTCCCCAATAATAAAGATTATTGACAAATCTACTTTGCTGCCATTATTAGGTGTTGTTCTCAATAACGGTAGCCACAACATGAGCTCAAATGCGAAAGGCGAAATAGAACTGTCCACATATGACACCTCGGCAGCATTTGTTTTTCACCATATTTTTTACAGCGATCAAACCTTTTCATTTAGGCAATTGGAAGCAATGAATTTTACCCTTCCCCTTACCGAACGTATAAATTTGTTAGAGGAGGTAGTGATTTCCGCGACTAAATTTGAAGAAAGAAAAGACGATATACCAAGGCAGGTGCAGGTAATAGACGAAAGGAATATTTCATTTTCAAACGTTCAAACTCCTGCGGACATGTTAATTAATACAGGTAATATATTCGTTCAGAAAAGCCAGATGGGAGGGGGGAGCCCAATTATCAGGGGCTTCGAAGCCAACAAGGTTCTTATGGTTATCGATGGCGTTAGAATGAATAATGCCATTTATAGAGGTGGTCACCTACAAAATATCATTACAATCGATCCTAATATACTTGCAAGGACTGAAGTAGTATTTGGCCCCGGTTCCACCGTATATGGAAGCGACGCCTTAGGAGGCGTGTTGCATTTTTATAGCAAAAACCCTCAGTTAAGCCAGGATAATTCTCCTTTGTTTAAGGCTAACGCATTTGCCCGATATTCGAGTGCTAATAAAGAAAAAACTATTCACGCAACTTGCAATATAGGATTTAAGAAACTTGCTTTTTTATCAGGCATTACCTTCTCAGATTTTGACGACCTTAGAGCGGGTAGGCACCGAAAAGAAGAATATGGCGAAACAGGCCTCACAAGGCTTTTCGTGGAAAGGATCAACGGGAAGGATTCTGTGATAGCCAACGCCAATACAAGTTTACAAGTTTCTACTGGCTATAGACAATACAGCATTTTCCAAAAGGCATTGTACAGACAAAATGCGTCCTTGTCTCATATTATAAATTTTCAATACACCAACTCGTCGGATATTCCCCGTTATGATCGCTTGTCTGAGACGGAGAAAAATGGTGCGCCCTCTTTCAGCCAATGGTACTATGGGCCCCAGAAACGACTACTTGCGAGCTATGCCGCAGAGTTCTCTGGAGAATCTTTATTCAATAAGGGTAGGGTGATCTTGGCTTACCAAGATATCGAGGAAAGTAGATATAACCGTAAATTTCGCAAGGATAACTTAATTGCAAATATTGAAAAGGTTAAGGTGTACTCTTTGAACATAGACCTAAACAAATTAATAGGTAAGCA
Source organism: Cytophagaceae bacterium (assembly GCA_036386935.1). Classification (GTDB taxonomy): domain Bacteria; phylum Bacteroidota; class Bacteroidia; order Cytophagales; family Cytophagaceae; genus DASVUU01. Next base: position 4,312 of record DASVUU010000697.1, read on the forward strand.
TGAACTCCGATATGGGTTCGAAAACAGCTTTAATTATGTATCGTCGAGTGCATATTCAAAGAATATCATTACAAGTATTGAAGCCAACGCTAAGACTCGATATCCAGATGGGGGAAGTATTATGAATATGTCCGCTGCTTACGCAACACATAGCTGGGAGCTTTCCCCCAAATTTATCCTGTCCGACGGTTTACGTTTTACCTATAATTATCTTAATTCCTTATTTAATGACAAGTCATTTTACAACTTTCCTTGGGAGAGAGTCATTCAAAAATCAAAAGCTTTAAATGGAAACTTAGGGCTAGTATATATGCCAGGAAAGAAGTGGAGAGTTGCTGCCAATTTTTCAACCGGCTTCAGAGTTCCCAATGTAGATGATTTGGCTAAACTTTATGAATCGGGGTCTGGTAAAGTCATAGTACCTAACCCCAATCTAAAGCCAGAATACACCTATTCTTCTGAAGTATCCTTATCTAAAACAATCAATGACATATTGAGGTTGGAAGGCGTCGGTTACTATACCTGGGTCACAAACGTTATAAGCACTAAGCCTGCTCAATTCGAGGGAAAGGACTCAATTTTTTTTCAAGAAAAGAAAAGTCAAGTCTTATCTAATCAAAATAGCAATAGAGGTTTTATAACAGGCTTTTCTGGCTCGGTCGTCGCAGATGTTCTGCCTGCGTTATCGTTTTCTGCAACTTACAATTATACTTATGGCAGGATAATAACTGATTCAACGCTCTATCCACTAGACCATATTGCGCCGGAATTTGGCAAAGTCAATTGCATTTGGAAAGTTAAGAGAGCTAAGACGGAAGTTTTTGTTCTCTACAATGGAGCAAAAACCATAAAAAATTATAACCTGGTAGGCGAAGACAACGCTCAATATGCCACGCCTAACGGCTCATTAGATTGGATAACCCTTAATTTGAGGTCATCCTACCAGATGAGTAAAAACTTCAGTTTACAGCTTTCGGTTGAAAATATTTTTGATACCTACTACAGGGTCTTCGCCTCTGGGATAAGCGCGCCTGGGAGAAATGTGGTAATGGCGGTTAGAGGTAATTTATAATTGCTCTCGAGTGATTAAAAACAATTATGTAGTCTTGTTGGATTACAAGATTAAATAATTATCTTTGATCATGTAGCCTTTGTATTTTTATCTGCTGATATTCATTCAGGTTATTAAATTTTTTCACTTTATACAATTTGTTGTTCTACTTATTTTTTTCCTATGAAAAAAGCTCCTATTTGTTTTATTGTTAATTTATTTGCGGTAATAGTCGCTACGGCACAGACCAATGAGCCAGATGTAAGGGTGACACCGTCAGGGGTAAATAATCAACTAGAAGTTACAATAGCTGCCAATAGGCAGATTCCTGGGAGTCTAGTTTTAGGTTCAAATTCTGGCATTGTTAACCCCACCCCAGGCTATTATCAAGGACAAATTGGGAGATTTACTAGCAAGGACTATGGCAAAACCTGGCAAGGAAGCGATGAATGGTATGCTGGGATTGACGAGGGTTCTGGAGGGGATCCCTCCGTTGCGTTTGATGCCCGTGGATATGCTTATGTGACTGGGATAAAAAACAAAATGAAGGGGTACTTCATTACCCAATCTAATGATCTAGGGCAAACATGGACGGTGCCCACTATGCCTTATTTTGGAGAGAACTTTGATAAGCAAATGATAACGATTGACGACTATCCAGAAAGTCCATATAAAAATAAATTTTACTGCGCATGGTATAACTGGCAATCTGAAAAGACATGGCTGCATACATCAACTGATATGCTGACGTTTTCCCCTATACAAACATTAGCAGCGTACAGGCCTGACGGAATTGTTGTAAAAACTGGGCCTGAGGGAAACGCTTATGTTGTTTATGGTTACGGTAATACCTTCAAATTTCATAAATCAGTGGCTGGAGGTAGCTTTTCGATGCCTGCTAAAGATATATTTACTTTCAATTCACCAGCGTTTAGGCCAAATGGATGCGATTTGGGTGGAGGATACAGTAATGGCGAACATAATTTCCCTTCAATAGCGGTTGATAGAAGTTGCGGCCCTTATCGTTCCCGGATTTATATAGTCTTTCGAGAAGCTGTAGCAGGTAAAAATGTTGTAAAGCTTATAAGAAGCAGCAACCAAGGCGTTAATTGGTCGACCTCCTCGATCACGGTTAGTGATCCATTGATATCTGCATATATGTCATGGATTACAGTAGATGATGCGACTGGCGATATTAGTATAGTTTACCATTCCTTCGATGATCCAATAGACAAGTGTAAGCTAGGTGTTTATGTTGCATACTCCACGGATGGTGGACAGTCATTTTCAAGCTTAAAGGTGAGTGATCAATCATTTTACCTCGGACCTGAGCCTGGCTTCCATCATTATATAGGTATTGATGCACATGGCGGTAAATCTTACCCTACGTGGAGCGACAAACGTTTTGGTAATTATCAAGCGTTTGTATCACCTGTAAGTTTTCCTTCGCCACAGTATTACCGGTCTTCAACTACATTGGATGTCATCGGACCCCTAAGTATAAATGCATTTCCTAGAAGTGTAACTTATGAGGCTAAATATATAAATATACCATCAAATAATACGGCATTCTCCTCGTCGTCAGGTTCCAAGGTGAATATAAAGGCGGTGAATTCTATAACCTTAAATCCCGGCGTTAAGTTAGGAATCGGGGCCGTCGTTAATGTCTCCATTGGTGCAATCTCTGCTTGTAATACAAATGCAAGTAGAGAAGAATCCGAAGACGTTTCTCTTGCTACATTTGAAGAGGAGGCCAAAGAAAAGGTAAAATTTTACCCAAATCCTTTTACAGATAAAATTTCTTTTGAGTATTTTTTAAAACAGGCGTCTAAGGTTGAGTTAAAAATCGTCGACCTGCAAGGTAAGCTCATAGGGACCATTATTGATAGTGAATTAAGAAATGAAGGATGGCAGAAAGCTGAGTTTAGTAACTGTGAGGAATTGAAAAATGGCACATACCTTTACAGCCTTATAGTAAATGGTGAGACAAAGTCCGGTTTAATTCTGAAATCGGAGCGTGAAATTGAAGGAGATGAGGGAAACTATGTGAAAGGAAAGGAAAATGTCTCTTCAAAATCACCTGCTAAAAAATAGTTGCTGATAGTAATTAAAAATACAATTAATCAACATTAAATACAAAAGAAATAAACCGTTAAATTATGAAAAAACTGTCCCGACCACTCCTTGCTATAGCACTCTTCGTTGCTTCTCACTTTCAATTGAAAGCTCAAACTTCTGGCGGTTGGAGCTATAGCGGTACTAAAACATATACGAATCCACTAGGTAACCTAGTGGGTATTGGGACGACCAATCCACTATCAAACGTAGATATTTTGGATGCCAATAATCCATCGATTGATCTACGGTTTGACGCTAATAATTTTCTGCAGTTAGGCATTAGCACTGACGCTGCTTACTATGCGAAGGCGGCTACTCCAGCCGACGCGCTAATGATTTACCGCTCAAATAGGGCGTCTGATTTGATTTTGGGAATTGTTAATTCAGCCCCTAGTGCAGACAATGGGGCTATTAGATTTATAACCTCTACTTCGGATTTTGCTGGCGAGACGGAACGGATGACAATAATGAACAATGGGAAAGTGTCCATTGGTACCTCTTCAGAATTTACCAAAGGCTTCCCAGGTACTTATAAACTTTATGTCTCCGATGGAATACTTACTGAAAAGGTAAAGGTAGCGGTGAAAACAACAGCCGATTGGTCAGATTTTGTATTTGATAGATCTTATAAGTTACCACCTTTGTCTAACGTCGAAAAATTTATTAATAAAAATCACCATCTTCCGGAGATTCCCTCTGCTGAAAATGTTGTCACAAACGGCCTAGATTTGGCTGAGATGGATGCAAAACTTCTACAAAAAATAGAAGAGCTTACTCTTTACATTATTCAACAGGACAAGAAGATTACTGAATTAGAAAAAAAAATAAGCATTAAAAAGTAATTGCTTTACTAAGTGGTACTTATAGGGTTGCATTTACACATGCAACCCTATAGCTATTAATGGAGCCATCAGTCATGAAGATATTTTAGTATCTAAAAGATTAATTTGCTTTTGTTAATTCAAGCTCCAGCAGTTTAAAACTGCTACAAATAAAATAGAAAAAAAGATGTCAATTTAAGATGAATAGTTAGAAAAGGTGAGGGAAATAATTTCAAGAGATTTTGGAATCCGAAACTGATGCATACCGGGGTTAATAACAAATTAGTTATAAAAACCGGAAAACGATATAAAGGATTTATTGGATTGAATCTCCAGCGTTATGTCTTCATTAATATTTTGCTCCACCTTCAATGCGGGATTTCCTATTTCGTATCGGTAGACGCCCTCTTGTAGGCCGTTGGAGGAAAGCTCCGCTAAGTTTGGCGATCGGAAGCCTGACGCTATATTACCTTTCTGAATAACAAAAGAATTGGGCACAAAGGAAAGCCCAGCCATACCATTAATAGAGGTTCTATTGGTTGAGAAGGGTTGAATAAGACTGCCTATATTATTTAGATAACTTGTTTCAAAGGTTTTAATGAATCTGTCATTTAAATTTATGCCAGATTCAAATATTACGGTAGGGAGTTGATAGCGATAAAACGCACCGAATGAAGATTCAAGCATATTTGCATTCGGTATTATTAATCTATCTCCATAATTTATTTTTTTGACAAAGGAAAATTGGTTATTTAATATGATTTCAGCCTGTTTTGAAATCTGCTTCTCCCATTTCAGATTTGTAAGATATCAATAAAGGTGCATATTCAGACTTATGTTTCCGCCTCCCTCGTCTTCCATTCTGATATTGGATTGAAACCCGAGGTTAACTTTTATTGTAGAATGTTTAAGGTAAATAGTGATCTTTGAGCCTAAAAGGTTAAGACTAATGGTGGGTGACGGCCCGGTTTAAGTTAAATAGTATCTTTTACGCACATAAACCTTATTTTATTTCCATATTTCATGATTTCAAATAGTAAATCCAATTCATAGACCTGCTTTCCATAGCTCGAAATATTTGAACTGATTTGTAACAGTCCACCTTTTTTATCACATTGTATATTAATAAATTATTTTTAATACTGAGGCTGACTTTCGCAAACAAGCATTAAATCTTAATAGATTAATATATGTAGATAGATTCGGTCCTGAAAACGACTCCGAATTTGCTGGATGGATACAAATATTTCCTGCGATAAAGCTTAATACGTGAAGATTTTCAAAAAGCTATATAAATGACGCCGCCTATGCCGCACGGGTAGCTTTGATAAACGATAATTAGTCTCTTCATGAATTTATTTTGCAGCTTCACATGACATTGATTCAGCCACTACGGTGGAATTAGTCAACCTCCTTTTATCAATGCTTTTCAACGAGTGTCGATTTGACTTTTAAGCTCTATTATCCATCAAATTTCCCTAGTTGGTTTTTCAAAATACCGTTGGATTTTTCAAAGGAACTTAGCTAGCCTCAATATATGCTGCAATCGATAGATAAAAATAAGTCTAAATGCTAATGTTTAAATTGACCGGGTGACGAAGGTAAACCTATTTGTTAAATGAAAAGAGGCAGATAACGGTTTAATATTAGGTGCCATGTATTAATAGGGCAAAAAAAGGAATTTGCAAGCACAAATTCCTGTAATCAATATTCAAATTGTAAGTAACAGCAAGGATAAGTCTGGTATTCCTAACTGTTAGGTTTAATGCTTAGGAGATCTCTCGCCTTCTAGTTTATTTATTCTATTTTTCAATGCATCATTCTCTTTTTTCATCTCAATCA
>DASVUU010000698.1:0-5520 GCA_036386935.1 Cytophagaceae bacterium
AAAAAGTCCTTTACGTCTCCGAATCCTGCTCCTCAAAATGGAGGTAAGTTGAATGTAGAAAACACTCTAAACGAGACTTATACTTTCTATATCATCAATTCTTCTGGAAATGTAGAATTTGAAAACGACTTTGCTGGGGAGCAAACAGACATGCCACAACTAAAACCTGGTTTCTATTACTACAAGATTGTTAACGCGAACGGTGACTTAGTATCTAAAGGCAAATTCTTCATACAAGGTAGCTAATACCTTCTTAAAGAATTTCTAAAACTGAAAAAAGGCGGACTATGTCCGCCTTTTTTATTATACACTACTTCATTACTTTTGCAGTTCTAAACTAGAAGATGAAGAAAATCGATAAACTTATTGTTGGCGCCTTCCTGGGCCCATTTTTTCTCACATTTATAGTTGTTGTTTTTATTCTATTAACCCAATACCTTCTCAAATACCTCGACGAGCTTGTTGGGAAGAATTTAGGTTTCACAGTCTTTACCGAGCTTATATTTTATTTCAGCATCAATATGGTGCCCGTGGCACTGCCGCTCGCCGTTCTTTTGTCGTCACTCATGACTTTTGGCAATCTTGGCGAACATCACGAACTCACGGCTTTGAAGGGCTCTGGAATTTCCTTTATCCGTATGTTGGCACCTTTAATTATTATAGTTGGAGTCCTGACAGTATGCGCTTTTTACTTTAATAACACCATTGTACCGAAGGCGAACTTAAAAGCATTTAGTTTACTCTACGATATCCGACAAAAGAAGCCTGCTTTGGATTTTAAAGAGGGCGTTTTTTATGAAGGTCTACCTGGGTATCGAATTAAAGTATCGCAGAAATACCCTGATGGTAAGTCTCTTAAAGGTGTGATGATCTATGACCATAGAAGTGGCAAGGGCAACACTGACCTTATTATTGCTGACTCTGGCATTATGCAGATCTTTAACCATGACAAATATCTTTCCTTAGAATTGTTCAATGGAAAGAGCTATTCCGAATATCCTGATCAACAAGGTGTGAGTTCACACCAGTTTGTAAGAAATGGCTTTGCGAATAGTAAAATGATATTTAGCCTTGCTTCATTCGATTTGAGCAGAACACGAGAAGAGCTGTTTGCGAGCAATAAATTGATGAAAAATACAGTTGAGCTTGATAAAGATCGAGATTCTCTCAAGAAAGAATTTCAAATTGTGGAGAAAAACATTGAGAGCAATATCAAGCCGTTTTACTCTTATTATTATACAAATTCATACCCTGCATCACCCGTGTTGCCTCAATTTATGGGTAAGCCATTGCCGTTGAAAGACGATTCTATTTCTCAGCAGAATAAGGAAATGATTCTTAATCGTGCTACCAATCAAGCGCGAAGTGTAAAATCTTATACGGCGAGCTATGTGGAAAGAATGGCTTATATGATGAAGGAGATCAATGTGGTCAAGATCGAAAAGAACAAGAAATTTACCCAATCACTGGCCTGCCTCATTATGTTCTTGATTGGCGCTCCACTAGGCGCGATCATCAAGAAAGGGGGCTTTGGTGTTCCGGTGCTGATCTCTATTTTCTTCTTCATCGTTTTCTATGTGTTATCAATTATCGGCGAAAAATGGTCTAAAGAAGGGGTAGTGTCAGTGGAGGCGGGGATGTGGGCTGCCAATATGATTCTCTTTCCGATCGGGGTGTTTTTCCTTATTCAAGCAAAAAATGATTCGAGGATATTGGAGTTTGACTCAATCTTTAGAATGGTAAAGGGAATTTTTAACCGAAAAAAAGCCTTGTGATATCTATATCGAATTTGAAGAGGTATCAAATGGATGTAAATATTTAAGCCACTTCACATTTTATAATATTCTGATTTGCAAAATCTATTGAAATAATTAACTTTGCACTTCCATTATTCTGAAAATTTATTTTATTAGACAACGATGTATTTAACGGCAGAAAAGAAACAAGACATTTTTAAAACAAACAGCACTGCAAGCTCTTCAACAGATACTGGATCTGCTGAATCACAGATAGGGCTTTTTACCTTCAGAATTAACCATCTGACGGACCATTTAAAAATCAATAAAAAAGACTTCTCAACAAGGCTTGGATTATTAAAGCTAGTTGGAAAAAGAAGAAGATTACTAGATTACCTACACAATACAGATATAGAAAGGTACAGAAAAATTATTGCTGACCTAGGAATAAGAAAATAGTTATCATATAAGGGGATTCATTTGGATTCCCTTTTTTTTATAATCAATAAAAATACCGCACTCGCGGTATTTTTCCATTTTAATTAAGACAGATTTATAATGTTGCCAAAAGTAATAACCAAAACAATCTCTTTAAACGACGGAAGAGAAATTACCATTGAGACAGGTAAGTTAGCCAAACAGGCTGATGGTTCTGTGGTGGTAAAAATGGGCGGAACAATGTTGCTTGCAACGGTAGTTTCTTCAAAGGAAGCCAAAGAAAACATCGATTTCATGCCTCTTTCAGTAGACTACCAGGAAAAATTTGCCTCTGCAGGTAGAATTCCCGGTGGATTTTTAAAGAGAGAAGGAAAACTTTCTGACTTAGAAGTACTTGTGTCAAGGTTAGTTGACAGGGCCCTAAGACCTCTTTTTCCTGATGATTACCATGCCGATACTCAAATAGCCATTACTCTTATCTCGGCGGATAAGGAAGTTTTACCAGACGCCCTTGCTGCTCTTGCTGCTTCTGCTGCTCTTGCTGTTTCAGATGTTCCATTTAATGGACCAGTGTCTGAAGTTAGGATCATCAGGAAAAATGGAGAATTCATAATCAATCCAACTCCAGCACAAATGTTGAAGGCTGAAATAGACCTGATCGTAGCTGCTACCTATGAAAATATCCTTATGGTAGAAGGAGAAATGATGGAGGCTCAGGAAGCTGACATGTTGGAAGCCTTGAAGCTTGCACATGAAGCTATAAAAGTACAATGTCAAGCTCTAAAAGAATTGGAGCAAGAAACTGGTAAGACAGTTAAAAGAGAATATAACCACGAGAAGAAAAGTCCGGAGTTGAGAGAAAGGATGCACAAAGAATTGTATGCAAAAGTATACGAAGTTGCTGCTCAGAAAAACGCTAACAAAAACCTTAGAGGACAAAACTTCAAAGCGATCAAAGAAGCTTTCATCGCAAGCTTGCCAGAGGATCATAATGAGGAAATGAGCCTCATTGGCAAGTATTATCATGATATTGAAAAAGAGGCTGTTAGAAATCTTGTATTAGATGAAAGATTTAGACTTGATGGAAGAGCACTTGACGAAATTAGACCAATTTGGAGTGAAGTTGACTACCTCCCGTCTGCCCATGGCTCAGCTATTTTTACAAGAGGGGAAACTCAGTCTTTGACTACCGTAACTCTTGGAACCAAACTTGACGAGCAGATGATTGACAGTGCCATGCTTACAGGTACCAACAAATTCATGCTGCACTATAACTTCCCTGGTTTCTCAACTGGTGAGGTAAAACCTAATAGAGGCCCAGGAAGAAGAGAAATCGGTCATGGTAACTTAGCCTTTAGAGCATTGAAGAAAGTATTGCCTCCGGTTGAGGAAAATCCATATACAATCAGAATTGTTAGCGATATCTTAGAATCAAATGGTTCTTCATCTATGGCAACTGTATGTGCTGGAACTCTTGCACTTATGGATGCGGGAATTAAGATTAAAGCACCAGTATCTGGTATTGCTATGGGATTGATCGCAGACACCACTACAGGTAAGTTTGCCATCCTATCCGATATTTTGGGTGACGAGGATCACTTGGGAGACATGGACTTTAAGGTCACAGGTACCGCCGCTGGAATCACGGCGTGCCAAATGGATATGAAGGTTGAAGGTTTGTCTTATGAAGTATTGAGCCAAGCCCTGAACCAAGCAAGAGAGGGTAGACTTCACATCCTTAGAGAAATTGCGAAGACTTTACCAGAAAGTAGGGCAGACTATAAAGCACATACTCCAAGGTCTTATGCTATTCGTATCCCTAAAGACATGATAGGTGCCGTAATAGGACCCGGAGGAAAAGTGGTTCAGGAAATTCAAAAAGTAACAGGGGCAACTGTAGTTATTGAAGAAATTGAAGATGCTGGGCTTGTAAATGTGTTCGCCAAAGACAGCGAGATCATGGATAAAGCTGTGAGATGGATAAAAGGTATTGTTGCAATACCTGAAGTAGGAGAAGTGTATGAAGGGAAAGTAAAATCCATTCAGCCATTTGGAGCATTCGTTGAATTCATGCCTGGAAAAGATGGCTTGCTGCATATCTCTGAAATTAAATGGGATCGATTAGAAACAATGGAGGGAGTTTTGGAAGTAGGTGAAGTTGTCAAAATAAAATTAATCGAAGTAGATAAGAAGACAGGTAAATATCGATTGTCAAGAAAGGTTTTATTGCCTAAACCAGAAAAGAAAGAAGTCACTAATTAAGCTCTGTAAATCAGACTTCTATAATCTGGGAGTGTTACAAATTATTGCATAATCTTAAGACCTAAAAAATCCTAATTTAATGAGACAGCTTAAAATCAGTAAGCAAATTACAAATCGAGAGAGCGAATCTCTCGATAAGTACTTGCAGGAGATTGGTAAAGTAGATTTGATAACAGCAGATGAAGAAGTAAGGTTGGCTCAACGCATTCGAGAAGGTGACCAACTTGCCCTTGAAAAGCTTACAAAAGCCAATCTAAGGTTTGTAGTCTCAGTAGCTAAGCAATATCAAAATCAAGGTCTCTCATTGGGAGACCTTATTAATGAAGGTAACCTAGGCCTTATCAAAGCCGCTCAGAGGTTTGATGAAACGAGAGGATTTAAATTCATCTCTTATGCGGTCTGGTGGATCCGCCAATCGATCCTTCAATCACTCGCTGAACAATCCCGCATAGTTCGATTACCTCTAAATAGGGTAGGATCATTAAATAAAATCTCTAAGACTTTTTCCGATTTAGAACAGAAATTCGAAAGAGAGCCATCTCCTGATGAGCTAGCCGAAGTTTTGGAAATCTCCACATCAGAGGTCGTTGATACTCTTAAGATATCTGGTCGCCATGTATCCATGGATGCCCCCTTTGTCTCTGGGGAAGAAAACAGCCTGTTGGATGTGTTGGAAAATGAAAGCGGAGTCACTCCCGATTCTGAATTGATGAATGACTCTCTTCGAAAAGAGGTCCAAAGAGCCCTGTTTACTCTCAGCCAAAGAGAAGCTGATGTAGTAACTTTGTATTACGGGCTCAATGGAGAGCATGCTTCTACTCTTGAAGAGATAGGTGAAAAATTCAATCTTACCAGAGAGCGGGTGAGGCAAATTAAAGAGAAGGCTATTAAGCGGTTAAGGCATACTTCTAGAAGTAAAGCCTTAAAACCCTATTTGTGTTGACAATAACAAGACCTAACTACAAAGTAACAACGGTCAGAGTATTTAGGCACTAGATTTATTTCTTTATCGGTACCGTAATAGTACTGCTAATACTCACCTACTTAATCTTATCAGGATAGCCTTTTACCTGATTTTCCCATT
>DASVUU010000699.1:0-2374 GCA_036386935.1 Cytophagaceae bacterium
GTTTCTTTAAAGTTTTCGTGCAAGCTTCACCAGAATACAGAAAGCTCCCCGAAGATGTCTTAAATATGTGGGTGAAGAACGACCAAGGCGAGATGGTTCCTTACTCCGCTTTTATGAGAATTAAGAAGACACAAGGAGCAAACGAGATTAACCGTTATAATATGTACCCTACGGCGTCTATTCGAGGCGGTCCTGCAAATGGATATAGCAGTGGAGAAGCTATAAAGGCTGTTCAGGAAATTGCTGCAAGTACCCTCCCTATTGGGTATGACATAGACTGGGGAGGACTTGCCTATGATGAAGTAAGACGAGGTAACGAAGCAATTTATATATTTCTTATTGTGTTAGGCTTTGTTTACCTGGTGCTCGCTGCCCAATATGAAAGTTTTCTCTTGCCTTTGGCAGTTGTTTTATCTCTCCCAGCAGGGGTCTTTGGTTCATTCTTATTACTTAAGATGATGGGACTTGCAAATGATATCTACGCTCAAGTTGGCCTTGTGATGTTGGTCGGCTTGCTAGGAAAGAACGCAGTATTGATCGTAGAATTTGCAGTCCAGCGACACAAGGAGGGCTTGACTGTCTTAGAAGCTGCAATCGAAGGCGCTGTAGTAAGGTTTCGACCTATCCTCATGACTTCTTTTGCATTTATCGCGGGACTTATTCCTCTTGTTTTAGCCCATGGCCCAGGTGCCATCGGTAATAAAACGATCGGCGCCTCGGCGCTTGGTGGTATGCTCTTCGGTACAGTATTCGGAGTTATCATTGTGCCAGGTTTATATTTTGTTTTTGGAAGGCTTTCAGACGGCAGGGATTTAATAAAAGACGAAGATGATGAACCTCTCACGGAAAGCATGGTACATCATGGTAGCCATTTTCCTAAACATTAACAGACAATGGATTATAAAAGAATATTAAATTTTATTGTAATAATTGCTGTAGCTGGGATTTTCTATACTTCCTGTGCGCCTAAAATCACACAGAAAACAGAAAATAAAACCGTTCCAACAAGCTATAAGGATTCACAAGACACCTTAAATATTGCCAGGAATAAGTGGCAGGAATTCTTCACAGATCCATATTTGAGGACTCTGATCGATACGGCACTTAAAAACAATCAAGAATTAAATATCACCTTGCAGGAGATAGTCATCGCCAGAAATGAGGCAAGGGCCAGGAAGGGAGACTATTTACCTATGCTCAATATTGGCGCAGGTGCAGGAATATTTAAAGAAGGACGGTATACAAGATTTGGAGCGGTCGATGCAACGACTGATATAAAACCTGGAACCAAAATGCCGGATCCGCTCCCAAACTTTACGGTAGGTCCAAACCTTTCCTGGGAAGTAGACATCTGGAAAAAATTGCGGAATTCACGGAAGTCAGCGATGCTTAGATATCTTGCCACTACCGAAGGCAAAAACTTCATGGTGACCCGGTTGATAGCTGAAATTGCCAATTCGTATTTCGAACTGATGGCCTTGGATAATCAGCTAGAGATACTTAGGACGAATATAAAGATTCAGCAAAATGCTTTAGATATCGTTAGGCAGCTGAAAAATGCGGCAAAGGTCACTGAGTTGGCGGTAAGTAGATTTGAAGCGGAGGTTGCAAAAAACCAAAGTCTCTTGTTCTATATATCTCAACAAATTACAGAAACAGAAAACAACATCAACCTCCTAGTAGGAAGATTTCCACAAACGGTTGCAAGGAATTCGCAAACCTTTCCAAATTTAATATCAAGTGCGATACACGAAGGCATACCATCGCAGTTACTAGCAAATAGACCCGATATAAGAAGGGCTGAACAGGAATTGACTGCCGCAAAACTTGATGTAAAGATAGCAAAGGCGAATTTTTATCCCGGCTTTAGAATCACTGCTGGTATGGGGTTTCAGGCATTTAACCCAAAGCTATTACTCGAAGCACCAGAGTCGATTTTATATTATGCTACGGGTGAATTAGTGGCACCACTGATAAACAGGAATGCCATCAAAGCACTCTATTATTCTGCAAATGCACGACAAATACAGGCGGTTTACAACTACGAGCGAGCAATATTAAGAGCTCACATTGAGGTAGTAAATCAGCTGGCCAATATCCAAAATTTACAAAGCAGCTATGAGCTTAGATCAAAACAGGTAGACGCTCTTACGCATTCCATAAATATTTCAACAGCACTCTTTCAGTCTGCCCGAGCAGACTACATGGAGGTACTTTTGACGCAACGTGACGCGCTGGACTCTAGATTTGATCTTATTGAAACTAAGAAGCAACAGATGCACGCTGTGGTAAATGTTTATCAGGCACTAGGCGGCGGATGGTATTGATAGTAAATAACTAGTTTAGTAAGACTATTTTGGAAGCTTTGGGTGGA
>DASVUU010000700.1:0-3875 GCA_036386935.1 Cytophagaceae bacterium
AATATACATCCTACAGAGGAAGGACGGAGAGCCATTATGCTGCCTAACCTAATAAAAACTTTAGAAGGAGAATTGAATCCGGACAAGACCGCGCCAAGTGTACCAACAGATATAACTGCTAGTTCTATTACCAGTGTTTCAGTTGTGTTGGACTGGAATGCTAGCACAGACAATGTTGGTGTAACAGGCTATGACGTTTATCAAGGAAATACATTGATAGGCTCTCCTACTTCTAATACCTTTAAAGTAACGAGTCTCACTGCTGGCACCGCCTACACATTTACTGTCAAGGCAAAAGATTTGGCAAACAATATTTCTGCTGCGAGCAGTCCCTTCACTGTAAACACCAAGGGACCAGATCTAATAGCTCCCTCAAAACCTAACGGCCTCACAGCTAAAAGTGTAACTGGCAGGACAGTTCAGTTAAATTGGACAATAAGTACTGACAATGAAGAAGTAGTTGGGTACGAGGTCTACAAAGACGATATTTTGATTGGTTCACCTGCAAGCAATGAGTTTTTAGTGACTGGACTCACTCCAAATACAAACTTTAATTTTACAATAAAAGCAAAAGACGCAGCTGGTAATGCATCCATTGAAAGCGATGTTCTGAAAGTTGTTACCATAGGAGTAGATGAAGTTACTTCTAGAGGGGATAATAAGCCGGGCGAAGGTCTTGACAAACTTACCGATGGGGATTTAAATTCTAAATGGCTGGATTTTAGTGCCACCTCATGGGTGCAATTTTCGAACGCAAGCGGGCAAATATGGAACACCTATGAAATTACTTCGGGAGATGATGCTCCAGAACGTGACCCTAAAAGCTGGACCATCTTAGGTTCTAATGATGGTGTAACATGGACTACCCTTGACAATAGAGTTGAACAGACTTGGGCGACAAGAAAGCTTACTCGGACATTCTCATTCACCAATTCCACGGCCTATAATTTTTATAAATGGGATATCACAGCTGTTGGTGGAGCTAGCATAATTCAAGCATCGGAATTCCGATTTAATGGTATAATTACCCGCGACCAAGGTCCCACCTCTCAAAATATAACGGTGTATCCTAACCCTGTGTCGGACGTCTTGATGTTGGCTGTCGGAATTTATACTATTTCAGAGATTTCGATATATGATTTGCAAGGAATTAAAGTTCTTTCCAAAAAAGACATCTCCTCTGGAATCGAATATGTGGACGTAAAGAATTTATATAAAGGTATTTATCATTTGAAAATAACGGTCGAAGATAAAATTATAAATACAAAGTTCGCTAAACATTGAAAGTTTGCAACCAGTAAATCTGCCAACGAGCAGATTTACTGGAGTTAGCGGAATAAACTTTAGTTTATTAATTATTATAGTCTAGACAGTATTAATATTAGAAATATGAAGATTAAAAATTGTTGGTTCAAGAAACGTATTCTTTTTTTAGGATTGGGCTTAATGTCACTCAACCAACTTTGGGCTCAGCAGGTAGACTTGTTATGGCTGGGTAACAGTTTTACTGGTGGAACCGAGTTGAATAAATATGTGAAAGGTATGATCAATGCCGGGTCCAGTGGCGTGACGGTTAATTTATCTGAATCAAATATTTTATGGGGACTTAACCTCAATGATCATTGGGGAAATGCCAAATCAATGGAAATGATTAGAAGCAAAAAATACGACTATGTAATATTACAGGGTTACATCAATTTGGGCGATATAGGCCAAGCCACGCAAAGAGAGAACGTTATCAAGTATGGTATTTTACTTGCAGATGAAGTGAGGAAGAACAATGCTAAGCCGATAGTTTTCTGTGCTCATGCCAATGAAGACAACAGTTCTGCGCAATGGGATTATATTATTAATTCCTACAAGAAATTAGCGGACACCTCCAAAAGTATTTTCGCGCCAGCAAGTGTTGCATGGGTAGAAGCAAAGACGCAAAGTCCGGATTTAAGTTTATACACCGAAGATCATCACCATCAGAATGAATTCTCGAATTATCTAAATATGTGTGTTTTTTACTATATAATAACGGGTCAGTCACCGTTAGGAAACCCTTATAGGCTTTCAAGTCGGGATTGGAAAGAGAAGACGCTCACCGATGATATGGCTTTGAAACTTCAACAGTATGCAGCTTCTGTAGTTGAAAGAATGAAGGGTACAGAAATAAAAGTTACGGGATTGAGCCTCACACCTGCTTCTGCAACAATGATAACTGACGAGACAATTGATATGGGAATTAAATTTTCCCCGTCGAATGCTTCAAATAGAAGGGTAACTTGGACAAGCAGTAACCCCCTAGTAGCAACTGTAAGTGCTCTGGGGGCTGTCACAGGTATATCTATTGGAAGGGTTACCATCACCGCCAAATCGGACGAGGGAGTGGTAAGTGCAAGCGCTAATATTGAAGTTATAAAATCTACGGCAAATAGAGTTACGGGTATTACATTGAATAAAACTGAGGAAAGCCTGAACGTTGGCGACTCTTTAACTCTAGTGGCCTCACTAATGCCAGTTGATGCAACTAACAAAAAAATCAAATGGTTGTCAAGCAATTATATAGCTGTAAGTGTAGATGCATCAGGTAAAGTCAAAGGTCTTTTAGGTGGATTTTCTAAGGTAACAGCCACTACCGTGGATGGATCATTTGTTGCATCATGTTCCGTATACGTGAAAGCTCCGGTAGTTGCGCGAGGAGATAATCCACCAGGCGAAGCAGCAGATAAATTAACGAACAATAATTTGAATGATAAATGGTTAGATTTTTCGCCAAGCTCTTGGGTATTGTTTTCTTACAATAAACCTGTGTCATGGGATGTCTATGAACTGACATCCGGTGATGATGCTCCAGAAAGAGATCCAATGAACTGGACGATTAAAGGATCAAATGATAATTCTACGTGGGTCACCTTAGATACTAGGACCGATGAATCCTGGAATGCTAGAAAGCAAACAAAGCGATACTCTTTTGTAAACAATCAACCTTATTCCTATTATAAATGGGAGATTTCCGCCGTCAAGAGTGGCAACGTAATTCAGGCGGCTGAATTTAAATTTAGCCAAAGCTCAGTAACAGCTTACGAGGTTGGCGAGGCGACATCACGAATTGATATTTATCCAAATCCATCTTCCGATTTTATAAATATCAAGTTGGATGGCGGAGATGATGCGAGCATGGAAATCGTGGATTTGCACGGCAACACTATAATGACTTCCAAGATTACAGGACAGCGCGAATATAAATTTGATTTGAGCTCGCTTAGGAAAGGAAGTTACCTTGTAACGGTATTAACCCGAAAGACTACCAAGACAATTAAATTTGTAAAAAAGTAGAAATAACCCAAGATTATTTTGCAGCTTACGATTAATAATAATTAAACCCTTAGCAATAAACAATTTTATCACTCACTCAACAAGATTATTAGAAATTATGAAAAAAAAACTATCGAGATTTATAGCTACGGCTGCTTTGGCAATAGCATACTTTGCCTCAAGTGCACAGACCGGGTACTTTCAAGACTTTAGTGCAGGGACACTTCCTGCTGGTTTTGAAAGTACAACTCCTTTTACAATTACAGTCGCCAATCAGGAAATGAAGGCTGCAGTAAATAAAGGTAACTTTTATGACGGTCTCACAATAAGCTTCCCAACTGCAATAAATCTTAGTGCGAACCCTACGCTAACTTTCAAGATCAAAGTTGATTTACAAACAATGCCAACCGATTTCAGGGTAACTGCTTTTTTATTTAATGCGGGTGGAACAAATCAAACGGGAATAGTTGGCACAGTGTCTCCTAAGATAAGGGCATCAGATGTATATCAGACTATTTCAATGCGCTTTAACAATACGCCTATAAACCTTGCGGCGGTTACAAGCATGCAGA
>DASVUU010000701.1:0-2055 GCA_036386935.1 Cytophagaceae bacterium
TAAAATTATAAATCCAGATATCAATCCATTTGAAATCAAAACGGCCATAGATAACACTGTCGCTAAGTCCAATCTCGAGTACAGCTTAGGCAGTGCCAACAAATTGGGAGCGGGAATTGAAGCCAATTTATATCAGATAACACCGGGAACCCTTTCACCCTTAGCGAACAGCAACATCACACCAATGGCTGTGGATAGGGAAAAAGGACTAGAAACCGGTATACATCTAATGCACGACTGGCAAATCATGCCCATAATTGCGGTTGCTTATGGTACACGACTCTCAATATACAATAAACTGGGGCCTGGCGAGACGTATTCCTACAAGATCGGATTCCCCTTGGATGAAAAAACAATAACCGATACCATTTTTTATAGAAATAACCAGACTCAGAAAATGTATAGCGGATTTGAGCCACGTGCGACCCTAAGGTTACGGTTAAGTGAAAGGAATTCATTTAAAATTAATTATAACAGAATGAGGCAATACCTTCAACTTGTAACAAACACCGCTTCGTCGGTACCAATCGATAGATGGAAGCTAAGTGACGGTTATGTCAAGCCTCAAATCGCAGACCAATATGCCGTAGGATATTTCAGAAACAGCAGTTCTAACCAGTGGGAAATGTCATGGGAAGTCTACTATAAAGACATTAAGAATGTGACTGATTATAAGGGTGGATCTGAACACTGTTAAATAAAATGTTAGAGGCATCAATACTCCAAGGTATCGGAAAGGCTTATGGTTCTGAGTGGTTAGTGCGAAAGACAGGAGGAAAATTAACGGGCTTTGCCAGTTATGCCTATGCACGAAGTTTCGTAAAAATTGCAGGTGCTACAGAAGTGGAAACTGTTAACAATGGCCAGTGGTATCCGTCCAACGTAGATAAACCCCACAACCTGAACCTAGCGATAGCATGGCAAACATCCAAACGGTGGAATCTGGCTGCTAACTTTACATATAGCACAGGCCGACCTATCACCTTCCCTTCTGCCAAATATTCCCTGGCTGGAGTAACGGTTCTAAATTATCAGGATAGAAACTTGCAGAGAATACAGGATTATCATAGACTAGATATTTCTATAACTTTTGAGCCTAACCTTTCCAGAAACAAAACCTGGGAAAGCAGTTGGAATTTTTCCATCTTCAACATTTACGGTCGCCGAAATCCTTTCTCCGTTTATTTCAAAGTAAATGGCTTGAATGCGGATGCTTATAAGTTATCTATTCTTGGATCTGCTTTCCCTTCCATCACCTATAATTTCAAGTTTTGAAAAAGTACATCATAATCCATTGCGTCCTATTTATACTTGCATCGTGTGTGGATAAGTATAAACCTGATTTAAGTCCAGCATCTGAAAATATAGTCGTAGAAGGCCTTATTACCAATGTGGCTGAACCTTATACTGTTAAATTAACACGTTTGAAAAACGTTTACGAAAGCTTTTCTGACTCCTTATCCGGTGCGTTGGTAACGGTAAGTGATAATGACGGGAAGACTTACCTATTTCAGGAAAAAACGCAAGGCATATATCAATCTGATCCCAATGTTTTTACTGCTTTAGTTGGTAAAAAGTATACACTAAAAGTTGATACGAAGGAAGGGCAGAAATTACAATCTTCGGAGGAATTGATGATGGATAGTCAGAAGATAGAATCCGTTAATAACGTATATAAGGACGCCTCTTCTGGAAACAGAGGATTTTATGTCTATATCCATTTCAAAGATTTGCCCGAGGAGGGAAATTATTACAGGTGGGAGACTACCTATTATCCAACAAAACCACGTTGTGGCGATATTAATCCCTGCTGCGGCGATTGCTGGTATGTCAGAAGGACTCCTGAGAATATTGTTGTAAGCAGCGATGAAAATTATAATAACAAACTTGTAGAAAGCCAAATTTATATTTTAGCCTATGAATCAAGGAGTAAGGTGTTTATTAACATCGTGCAATATTCCACAACAGCCAGCACCTATACATTTTGGAAAGAGCTGAGAAAACAGATCTCTAACGTAGGAAGCATCTTTGACCCCACGCCTGCTTCTATTGCTG
>DASVUU010000702.1:0-3175 GCA_036386935.1 Cytophagaceae bacterium
TCTATTTTTTGCAATAGTTTTGCATCCATTTCTGCTACGTCAATTCCTTCTTTATAAATCTTTTGTGCTGAGGGTATTTCTGGAAGGTGACCATTTTTATTAATAAATTTCTCAACTTGGTATAGTGAGCGCAAATTATAATTCTTTTTGAACACGAAATCTGACCAATTTACTGCATCGGACTTTACGGCTATTTTTAATTTCTCAGTTAAAATACCTTTCTCTACATATAAAAAATACCCTGCTGGCGCGGTGACATTACCCATGGAAATGGTTTTATTGTCGTTAATTTTCATTAATATATCACTTTCTGAAGCGAAGGTGATACTAGAGCCAGAATTAACAGTCGTTGCAGTTGAAAAAATCATATTCTTGGTAGGTCCGGAGCTGCCTAAAACTCTTATAACAGCGGACGAAGTATTCGCAAACGAACTGTACGCAGCATTGGAAGTTGCAATTCCAATTTCTAATGATGTTGTAGACGAAGAAACTTTAAAATTTGGATTGGCTGCCCTTTTTAGTTCCAATACGCCGTTTGGTGTTGTTGTACCTATGCCAACGGAATTGTCCAATTGTTGATTATAAATATTGGTTCCTGAAGTAGTCCACTGACCAAAACAAAATAGCGGCGATAAAGATAGTAGAAGTAGTAGTTTGTTTTTTTTCATAATATGTATAGCTATAAAATAGATGTTCAATAAATAGTGACAATAATAACTATAATTTTTTTGAAATTATAACCTCTTTGTAAAGTAGTAGCATATGTATTTGATGCTTAAAGCAGTAGAAGAAATAAGGTCATTATAAACTTTTTGTGAAGTTTTCTATGTTCCCTTTTAGGATTTATCTATGCCCATCAAAATCCTGCAACATTCCTAAATAGTTTTGATAACGGCTAATAGCAATTTCTCCTTCATCCACCTTCTGCTTTACCATGCACTTAGGTTCATTCATATGCTTGCAATTATTGAATTTGCATTGGTTAAGCAATGCTCTCATCTCTGGAAAGAAATGTCCTACGTCTGTTTGGTCAATTTCGAAAATGCCTAGCTCTTTTATGCCAGGTGTATCAATGACAAATGTATTTCCCTCCATCGTAAACATTTCTGCAAAAGTAGTTGTATGGACCCCCTTGTCTGCAAAGGATGATATGGCCGCTGTCTTAAGATTCAATCCAGGGAGTAGCGCATTTAACAGGGTCGACTTTCCAACCCCAGAGTGTCCGGAAATTAGACTTGTTTTATGAAGTAATTTGTCTTTGAGTTTATTTATACCGTCATTGTTTACAGCAGACGTTTGAAAACAGACATAGCCAAGTTTTTCATAAATTTCTTTCAGATTTTCATACACCTGTTGATGAGCCTCCTCGAAAAGGTCTGACTTGTTAAAGGCAAGTAGAGCCGGGATTCTAAAAGCTTCACATGTTACAAGAAATCTATCTATAAAACCAAGGGAGGTTCTGGGATTGACTAATGTTACTACCAAAATACTTTGATCCACGTTCGCTGCGATCATATGACCGTGAGCTGTCTTATGTACAGATTTTCTAATAATGTAATTTCTTCGAGGAAGTATTTTATTGATTGAGACCGTGTTAATATTTCCTCCCTCTTTCTCAAATTCTACTTCATCGCCAACGGCTATCGGGTTGCTAACTTTTAGACCATGTGTTTTAAATATACCTTTCAACCTCCCATCATACATCTGGGCGTCTTCCCCCAATATCTGATACCAAGATCCCGTTGATTTTATAATTTTTCCAATCATTAATTAGCTAGAATACTTTTTGTATAATTTAATATTTTTTCAGTGGCTCCAGTCATCTCCTGCACGTACTCCCTAGACTTCCTACCTGCTTCAAGTCTATATTGCGCCTTTTCTAGTGCATCAAAAGCTTTTTGTAAGTCTGTTAAATTACTTACCCTAAAAGCGCCTCCTATGTTTAAAAGGTCCTTAGCCTCTTGAAATTTGAAATAATTAGGACCAAAAAAAATTGGCATACCGAAGGTAGCAGCTTCTAAAATATTGTGTATCCCTTTTCCGAATCCGCCTCCAATATAAGCATAGGAGCCATACTGATAGACCTGTGAAAGCTGACCAATTGTATCTAATATTAAGACTTGGCGATTACTATCGTTCCTTTCACTAATTTCAGTAAAGCGTATGCATCCTCGATTAATTTTTTTTCTCATGTTAAGAATTTCGTCTTCATGAATTTCATGGGGAGCAATAATGAATTTAATTTTATGATGGATGTTGATAAAGGGAATAAGTATTTCTAAATCCTCCTTCCAGCTGCTGCCTACTATGAAGGCATCCGAACCACATAAAAAGTTTTCAACAAAATTTACAGGTTTTACCTTTTTGCTTATTTCTAAAACTCTGTCAAATCTAGTATCTCCCGCCACGGTAGCGTTGATGACCTTTATATTTTGCAACAACTCAATCGACCTAACGTCTTGGACAAAAAAGTGACTAAATTTTAGGAGAAAGGACCTGTAAAATTTTCCATAGGGCTTAAAAAATACTTGGTCTTCTCGAAATTTCGCAGAGAAGCAAATGGTTGGGATTTTCCGTTTTTGTAATTCATCAAGATAATAATACCAAAATTCATATTTAGTAAAATAGGTAATTTCGGGATTAGTTAAATTTAGAAATTTGACAGCACTCTCCCGAGAATCTATCGGCAGATAGAAAATATAATCTGCGCCTTCGTAGTTTTTTCTTATTTCATAGCCGGAGGGGGAGAAGAAGGTTAGTAAAATTTGATACTCCGTATACTCTTTCCTAAATGCTTCTATAACTGGTCGCGCCTGTTCAAATTCTCCTAATGAAGAACAATGAAACCAAGCCAAATTTTTATGTTTATCATTTAAAGCAGCTTCTAGATTTGAAAAGAGATTTTTTCTTCCCTCTGTAAATAATGCAGCCTTTCTATTGAAAGGTGCTATGAGCTTGGCACTAAAAAAGTAGAATCTTAAGAATAAGTTATAAAATGCCAGCACCATTAATTCTTTAACTCAAATATCTTGAAATTTCGGATAGCATAAAAATAGATTGTTTAAAGTCCTTAGACCTTGAGCTTGATATCCCAATAACAGCAATTATGTCCAAAGTCATTTATCCTATTGCTAAATGGATTAACTTAATTTAATTTTTCTATTTTTGGAGCTTT
>DASVUU010000703.1:0-9231 GCA_036386935.1 Cytophagaceae bacterium
TAAGTCTTATTCTTTAATATTTATTTTTTATTGATAATGGACAATATTGTAAGAATGCTTAGGATGTGAATCTGCCTTAAGAAATCTAAAAATCAATCTTCTATTTCTAACGCTTCCAGTAGGTCAATTAATTCATCGAGATCTTTAAAGCCCGGCCTTATTTCATCCCCACCTTGTATTGAAATACCTGCAGGCTTGATTTCATTTAAAATAACGTCCAAATTCTGGGTGGTTACCCCAAATCCTAAAATTATCGGAGCAAGCGTGCACCAATGTTTTATGTCTGATTTCAATCCAATTAATTCGTCTGTGTCACATTCAATCAAAAAATATTTCACATGATCTGAATATTCTTTAATAAGAGTGGGAATATTGTCACGCTTAGTGTTGTCAATGACCAACTTTTGAATAACTGGAAAATCGATTTGTTTAATCCTGCTATTAAGTGTATTGAATTGTATATAATCCAATTCAATTCTTCGAGCAATTGCAACATCCT
Source organism: Cytophagaceae bacterium (assembly GCA_036386935.1). Taxonomy (GTDB): domain Bacteria; phylum Bacteroidota; class Bacteroidia; order Cytophagales; family Cytophagaceae; genus DASVUU01. Next base: position 500 of record DASVUU010000703.1, read on the forward strand.
CCTCAGGCGTAATGCCTTCAAATTCTCCAACTTTTTCAACTCCAGAAATCCAGCCGCTAATTTCTAATACCTTCTGGATGTGTAAGGAGTTGTTGGCTCTGGTATCAAAATTAAAACCTATCATAGAAACTCCCATTCCGGCGCAATACCTAGCATCTGTGAGGTTGTTAACGCTATTTACTTTTACAGGAATTTTCAATGCCATGATTATTTATTCTCAAAGTTTGGCAACAAATTAATTCCTTTAATTGTAATAAGCTAAGGTTTTCCACCGATATTATTGTTATATTTAGTTGTAAAAGACAGACGAATTATGGGACTATTGGTTGCAGACGACAATAACTTTGAAGATCAATTAACTGGGAAAAAAGTGATAGTAAAATATTACGCAGATTGGTGTGGCTCTTGCCGATTGTTTGCTCCAAAGTTCAAACGTTTATCTAATGATGAAAAGTACAGCGGGATTACTTTTTTGGATGTGAATGCAGAATCGAATCCTGAGTCGAGGAAAAAGGGGGCGGTTAAAAACTTGCCATCCTTTGCCATATTCGACGACGGAAAATTTGTAGGTTCCATATGTACTTCTAAAGAAGAGGCCTTAGTGGAATTTTTAGAAAAGGCAAAATAACATAATCTTCGCGAGGCGGTAAGTACCAACGTGCCTGAACTTTTCGAACCAAACTTTTAAACTCAATCCTCTAATGTTATGAAAATACCTGCTATTAAAAAACTCGTTGAATCGTATACCATTGCTCAATTGAAGACGGCGGAGGAAAACCTTTTGGAAGAAGAAAATATGGGGATCGAGGTTGAAGGAAGTGATGAAGGAGAAATATTAACCCATATAATTGCGGCTGTCTGGATCCTGGAGGAAATGAAATCAAAAGACTTAGAATTTAAAGAAGCACTTCGGGAATACACAAAAAAAGTAAGAGAATCAATCAGTTGATTTCGCCACGTTAAACCGCTACTATCAGTTTCTAAGGAGTCATCCCTACGGATGCTTAAATACTACCTACAAACTATCAATTTCGCCCCTCATATATTGCAAAGTTTCTGGAATTCAATTATTATCTTTGTATTCTATAAATTGAAAGTAGAATATTAAAATTATAATAGTTCATTGAATGAGTAAGAAGGGAAGAGTCCTCGTTGCTATGAGTGGAGGGATTGACAGTTCCGTTGCTGCGGTAATGCTTCATGAGCAGGGATATGAAGTGATTGGCATGACCATGAAAACATGGGATTATAACTCAGCGGGAGGAAGCAAGAAAGAAACAGGCTGCTGCAGCCTTGATTCTATCAATGATGCAAGAGATATAGCGGTAAGTTTAGGTTTCCCTCATTACATATTGGATATCAGGGAGGAATTCGGCGACTATGTAATCAATCACTTTACAGAGGAGTATCTACAAGGACGCACTCCAAATCCATGCGTGCTTTGCAATACTCATATTAAATGGGATGCTTTATTAAAACGAGCTGATAAGCTTGATTGTGAGTTTATAGCTACAGGGCATTACGCCAACATCCGAGAAGAAAATAGCAGGTTTGTGATATCGAAAGGGGTTGATGAAAACAAAGACCAATCCTATGCACTGTGGGGTATATCTCAGCAGAGTTTAAGTAGAACATTTTTTCCTTTAGGGGGTCTACGAAAAACGGAAATACGAGAGTTTGCAACTCAGAAGGCCTTCCATGAATTGGTGAACAAATCCGAATCTTATGAGATCTGTTTCGTCCCGGACAATGACTACCGTGGTTTTCTTAAAAGACGAAAGCCATGGTTGGAAGAGGCTGTTAAGGGAGGAGAGTTCATTCTTGAGAATGGAACAATTGTGGGCAAACACGAAGGATATCCTTTCTATACGGTTGGTCAGCGGAAAGGCCTAGGTATAGCCCTTGGCTATCCTGTGTATGTTTCAGAAATACAGAAAGATAAAAACCGTGTTGTACTCGCTACACTTGAAGAATTGTCGAGAGATGGGATGTGGGTAGAGAAGTTGAATATGCTCAAATACGCGGAAATCCCTCAAGGAATGGAATCTGTTACCAAAGTTAGATACAACGACGAAGGAACACCAGCGTTTATACAGCAGGAAGGGGATAAGATCAAGGTTTTATTTCATGAAGGAGTTTCATCTATTGCCCCGGGGCAGGCCGCAGTTTTTTATGAAGGCCAGGATGTAATTGGCGGTGGGTGGATTTCCGAGAGTTTCAAACAATAAAATTATGATGAAGCACAGGAATTCACATTTTACATACCTTACACTATTCCTATGCCTCTCTTTATTATTCTCCTGTAATCCCAAAACAAAAGACGTTGATACCATCCAGCTGATGGGATATGAATATTATCCGATCAAGAAAGGCAATTTCATCATCTATCAGATATCTTATAGCTCTACTCCGGATACCAACATCACTTATCAAATAAAAGAGGTAATAGGGGATACTATTAAAGTTGGTGATCAAATCCAATATAAGCTTGAAAGGTATCAAAGAAGTTCAGGCTTGCAGAGCTGGCCAGAGTTTCCTTCTAGGATATGGACCGTTACAAATACCAACAATAAAATAATCAAGAGCGAGGACAACATTCCTTATGTAAAATTGGTTTTTCCACTGAAGGTAGACAATACCTGGAATGGGAATAATTACAATACCTACGCTTCGCATACCTACGAAATAAAAGAGGTAGGAAAACCTTACAATCAATTTAGTGAAACAGTAAGGGTTGTCCAAGGCTCTGAAGACAGTACCCTTTTGAGAAAGAACTATCGCGTAGAGGTTTTTGCCAAAAATATAGGGTTGGTTTATAAGCAGTATGACGATTTTATCTATCAGCAGGGGACCGAACTTGGCAAATATAAAAGAGGCAATGGTAGTACGCGTTATATAGAAAAATTTGTTGAAAGCGGTAGTTTGTAAGTGTACTCTTCACTTATTCCGAATTATTTATCTTAATAAAATACAATGGCGGTAGGAAAAGCAACCCCGGCTTTTATAGTCTTTCTTTTGTTCTCGGCATTATACTGTGGTGCACAGGAGAGAGAATTCTTCATCACCTTTACCGATAAAAAGAATTCTAAATATAGTAGTGATAGACCTGAGGAATTTCTTTCTTATAAGTCTATAGAGCGGAGAAGGAAGCAGAGAATTCCACTCACAGAAGCCGATTTGCCGGTCTCTTCTGCCTATTGTGATTCATTGGCAAGAAGAAATATAAAAATAATCTATACTTCCCGATGGTTAAATGGCGCATTGGTTTCATCGGATTCCAGCACGATCAGTAAACTTTCCTTCAGGGGGCTAGACAATATTGCCAACAAGTCGAGAAGGGTAGGTGGTCATTCTTTCCTAACGGATGGAGCAACGACAGATTCTGAAGACACCTTATATGGTGATTCATATGCCCAGGTATCTATGCTATCTGGCCACCTCATGCATAAGCATGGATTCGAGGGGCAGGGAAGATTGATAGCCATCATTGACGGAGGTTTCCTTAAATTAGATAAATTATCTCATTTCGATAATCTTACCAAAACAGGCAAAATAATCGCTACGAAAGATTTTGTTGATCGCGAAGACGATGTGTATGACGACTCAGAGCACGGAACCTTAGTATTATCTGTACTTGGCGGCTATACGAAAGGGGAATTGATTGGAATGGCATATAATGCAAACTATCTGCTGCTAAGATCAGAAAGCACTAATTACGAAAGTATATTTGAAGAGATTTATTGGTCAATTGCGGCTGAATATGCTGACAGCGCCGGAGCAGATATAATCAATTCCTCTCTCGGCTACAATACATTTGATGATCCGAAAGAAGATCATAAGTATGAGCAATTGAATGGTAAAACAACTATCATCACACGGGCGGCAGAGCAGGCTGCAAACGTTGGAATGCTTGTCGTGACAAGTCAAGGCAATGATGGAAACAGACCTTGGAAATATTTAGTTGCCCCCGCCGATGCTCCTTCTGTGCTTGCGGTAGGAGCTGTTGATGTGGACAAAGAGGTTGCTGGTTTTAGCTCTGTAGGTCCTACGGCGGACGGCCGTTATAAGCCTGATGTAGCGGCAATGGGTGACAATCTTAAAATTGCTTTTTCAAACAATACATTTGGTTTTGGTAGTGGTACTTCGTTTTCCGCACCTATGATCGCTGGCCTAGCGGCAGGCATTTGGCAATCAATGCCAGGTCTAACTGCGAAACAACTCAGAGAAAGTATCAAGCGTTCAGGGTCACAATATCATGCTCCCGACTATAGATCGGGCTTTGGAATTCCAAATTTCTTAAGGACCGCTTCCATTACGGAATTAATAGAGAATCAAAATACTCAAATCTATTTATCCCCAAACATGGTTTACGATAGAAACCCAGAGCTTTTTGCTAACAGTGCGTTTGTTGATAGCCTTGGAGATGTGAAGGTATATAATGTCAATGGGGTACTTTTAACACAATTTTCACTGCAGATATATCCAGGTATCAATACCATCCCATTTAATTTTGCGGGGTTATCGAAAGGACTTTATTATGTGAAGGTATCAACCAAAAAACTTGAAATTTCACAGAAGGTTGTCGTTCAATAATTAATAGAAAGAAATGACCTAATTTCTCCCGCTATTAGATTGGGGAATAGTAACATTTTTTCATCTTGCTTTTTGTTAAGTGACACAGAACCTTAGTTGTTTGTACAATAACCTTTTTAATTTATAATTTTTTATTCGCAAATAAATATATAAGTTGTTAGATACATTCTATTTTTAATTTTTTAACCCATCGCTATGAGCACACTTCGTGAGGAAGCAAATATTAAATCTGTCAGTACCAAGTCAGAAACACCATCGATTGTCTATATAGCGATTGCGGTTGGTATAGCGGTCTCTCTGGGGCTGAGATTTTATGACAAAGACTTGTCGTTAAATATACTATCTGAAATAATTGGTGCTGCTTTTACTTTATTTGTCATTGACGTATTACTTGTAAGATCGAAAACGAAGCGATGGCAGATTGTCCAGAAGCACATAGATTATTTAATTGGTCGTACCGTAAACCGCATCAGAGACGGTGTCGCTACTAGAGCCTTCGCCTTTAAAACCTGATTTCGACAAAAGATTAAAAGAAAAGGACGTTTTGCCGATTATTAGGAAACAACGTGAAAAATTCCTAAACGAGCTTTCGTCAAAATCAGCTGAGAGGCTTTCTGAAATGGTGAACCATTCATTTTTTACGGAAGAAAGCTATGATTATTTTGACGAAAAAGCAGAAGACATATGGAAGTTGGTTAATATGAAATATGCCGAATATTTGGCTCCACTTCTAGTTTCATTGCTCATCGAATTGCATACCAATCTTGTCGATGTATGCGCGCATATTCGATTGTATAATAAGGCTGACAAATTCATTGATGAGAAAGAATATTACCACAAAACAGGTTTGCTCGGGGTAGCTCGGAATATGAAAGAGATTGTAAGAGTAGTGATTAAACTGAAGGAAGAAGGATATTCTGATACGGCTAGAATTGTATAGAATATCAGCTTGCTACCTTTGCGCGCCTAGTGGTGCGAAGTGCGCTTTATAGGCAGAGAATATAGCTTTGTCTTTGGCAACAATGTCTCGCTTTGACTAGAGGTTTAGTTTCCCGCGATTTAGAAAAGAAAGCGATTGACATAGGGTCTCGCGACCAGCTTGAGTCAAACCGTTATCCATTATAATCTTCTTACCATTTTGGTAGAAGCATTAAGCTTGCAGGTCTTGCGCCAAGGATGGCGTGGAAACCCCACAGGGAGGGACGACCGAGGAGTTGTAACAACAGCCCGATGCCGCTTTTTGCGGCAGGTGCCCAGCAATTGTTCATTTGAATGCATCACTGTAGGTTTGAACAATTACCGCAGCTAATTTGCTTCATACAATAAAAGCATATGAAAGCCATTTGGAATGGAAAAGTTGTCGCCGACAGCAACGAAACGATCGTTATAGAGGGGAATCACTATTTCCCAAAACAAAGCCTACAACTAGAGTTTTTTAAAGCCAGTGAAACGCATACACGCTGTGCCTGGAAAGGGGAGGCGTGGTATTATACAATAAATGTAGGAGGGATAGAAAATAAAGATGCAGCTTGGTATTATCCGCAAATTTCGGAAAAGGCAAAAGCGATAGAAGGCTATGTGGCCTTTTGGAAGGGTGTGAAAATAACAGAGTAGATTGATACTAGCGATGTGATGGAAAAGTACTAAAAAAGATAAGGAGGTCTGCGGAAACAAACCTCCTTGTTATGTATTCCTACCTAACTGTTTTCTTTACTTTCTTATTATTGTTATAGATATAAGCCGCTAGTGCTCCTGTTGCTAAGAGCATTATTGAAGTTCTGATAACCATGTTTTTCGTATCGTACTTCCAAGAGGCCTTTGCACCTTTTTCTGCAAATATATTAGGAATGCGGGCATGCATTAGATCTTCTATAACTCCTTCCACTACATTTATTTTATCAGCCATGATCAATGGCAGCCAATGTCCATATTCATTCTCACTGAATCTGAAGGCAAATCTTCTTATCATACCACTTAGCCCCTTTGGCGGCGGTGCTGTTCCAAATACGGCGCTTAGATTTGGCCGTTCGTTGGAGTGTAGGATTTCGAGATCAGTTTTCTGTTGAGTTGGTCGCTTCCAAGAGTAGCCCGCATGATCATCGTTTTCTCTGTCTCTCATTGGATAAGTGGGATCATTCTCCCTATCCGCATCTACGCCCCAGCCTTTGATATGTGAATAATCTTTGTTGTTAATACGAGTGTCCTGTAGGTTTGCAATATCTATATTTTCCATATGCTTAATTAGTTTAATCCTGGTGAGGGAATGAGAACTGGTTTGATACAATTGTCTAATTTATCTGAGAAGATTCTGTAAGCATCAGCTACTTCTTCTAATGGGATGTGGTGCGTGATCAGGTCTCGCGGCCTCAAAGTTCCATTCATAACGTGTTCAATTAATCTTGGAAGTAACCGTTTTACGGAAGCTTGATTTCCTCTTAAGGTCAATCCTTTGTTGACAATATTCCCTAGTGGTATGAGGTTGTCCGTTGGTCCGTAAACACCGACGACAGAAACGACGCCACCTTTTTTGACAGAGTTTATTGCCCAATGTGTTGCGGTTGCTGATCCTGCTTGAATTAGTAGCTTCCTTCCTGTAATAGTTTGGAGCCCGCTACCAGTAGCCTCGGCACCGACTGCATCGATACAAACATCGGCACCGAGCCAATCGGTTATTTTCTTAATAAATAAGACAGGATCATTCATCTCCTGATAATTATATGCCTCACAATGCGCGTAGTTTTTCGCAAACTCGAGTCTATAATCTATTTTGTCTATGATGATCACTCTACCAGCGCCAAACAACCAAGAGCATTTCGCAGCCATGATTCCAACTGGTCCAGCACCGAAGACCACTACCGTATCGCCCTTTTGTATTCCACCCATTTCAGCAGCCTGGTAGCCTGTAGGAACTACGTCCGTCAACATTACGGCATCATCTGGATGCATACCTTCCGGTATAACCGTCGGGCCAAAATTTGCATAAGGAACCCTCACGTATTCTGCTTGGCCTCCATGATATCCTCCAGCAGTATGAGAATAGCCATAGATACCTCCAACAGCTGTTGCAGCAGGGTTAGACTCATGGCAGTTTCCATACAAACCTTGTTTACAAAACGTACATTTTCCGCAAGCAATGTTGAATGGAACCAATACATTGTCCCCAATTTTTACGTTGGTAACCTCAGATCCAATCTCTACAATGACTCCTGTAAACTCATGTCCGAATGTCGTTCCAACTCGAGTATCAGGAACATTTCCATTGTACAGGTGCAAGTCCGATCCGCAAATACAGGTTCTTGTTACCCGCACAATTGCATCCTCGGGATGCAAGATTTCTGGCATTGGTTTTCTATCTATTCGGACCCTCTGAGGCCCTCTAAAATTCATTGCTAGCATAAGGTGAGTATGTTTTCAGGTTTTAATAATAGTTTAGGGTATAGGCTTTTATGAAGCTCATTCCTCCAACAGAACTAAAACACCCATTAAAAGTTTTAAAAAAGTTGATAGGCTTCTAAAATCGATGTTAACCTTTGTTGAATGGATAAAAAAAAGACTTGCTACAAATGAAAGTAGCAAGTCTATATAGTCTCAATCAGTATTTGCGACCTTATAGATATAATTATCTAGGCCCTTATTCTAATCTCATTTTTTAGGAATTAAAGGACACCGTTATCTTTTTACATAAGAAATTGTGCCACCCATAGCCTTGGCCAGTTTTTCCATTTCCTGCCACGCGTTCAAGGCATGAGTGCCTTTCTCGCCCTTATGTTGTATGATGATGCCTTCCTGCCCCGCAAAAAGTATTTTTCCCGTAAGTATAACTTCGGCTCCCTTTATTTCTCCATTAAACCCTACTCTTGTTTTACTTTTTAAGGTCTTGGGATCTGTAGATACCGTCTTAGTGACTTTATTGGGATTCTTGACAGTATAACCTTGAGAGGAAAATGTCTTTAGCACTTTGTCACGTGCCGTGGTTGAATCATTAAGTGTAATGATAATAGTATTGGCCATATCTTGTATCCCCTGGGCCTGGCTCATGGTATGTAAACAAAGGAGAATAAGGATTAATTTGATTTTCTGTGCAATCATGATTTTGGGTTGTAATTAGAATAATAACTTGGAATACGTGAAGGGAAATT
>DASVUU010000704.1:0-10733 GCA_036386935.1 Cytophagaceae bacterium
AAAGGTTCTAGAAGATTTTACCTTTCCTGAAAGATGAAGGGAATGCCCGCCTGCAGACTTTCCTACCGTTAGGAAGACCGTTGCGGTTAGGGCAGGTTGGCAGGGCTTTCCTTCTTTAGCGTGTCTTGAAGAATTTCGGGATTCCAAAGAGCAGGACAGAAGAACAACAATAATATTGAGCACCAATATGGCAGCAGCATAGCCGCCCAATAGTTTTAGACAACAATTAATCATGGATCAGATTTGGCGCACGCTCATCAAAATCCGGTAAAAGCTGGTTTGTCACTCACGCAGAAGCATGACAGTATAATATAGTGCTGCAGCGTATGCAAGAGGAAAAGATTTCGTTGATTTATTGTATATAGAATGAGTATACTGCGAAAGGGTGGCACGTTAGATAAAAAGGGACAAGCGAGAAGTTTGAGGCAGCCGGATAGCTTCTTGCAGCTTCGGTCTATAAAATCCTGCAAGCTTTATATTTAACTCTAATTGTTATATATTTAATGAATATGTGTTAAGAATGGATGACAATTTTATTTTGCTCAGAAATCATAAACTGTTTCAACAACTAACTCTTGAGGAATGCAAAGACCTTAACATTACAAGTGGATTTATTGAGGCTAAAAAGAATGATTTTATCTATTTAAATAATTTCGTTAGCCAAAGATTATTCTTTTTGAAGAAGGGCTATATTAAGATCGGCCATTATGATGAATCTGGCCAAGAGGTTATAAGTGAGATTTTACAGCAGGGGGATATTTTTGGTCAAATAAGCCTAAATCCGGAGAAGGACAACGAAGAGTTTGCCCAGGCGATAAAGACAGACGCTTCGATGTGCAGTTTTACTATCCAGGATTTTGAAAATATTTTGGAGCGACGTTCCGATCTCGCGATATCATTTACAAAGTTAGTAGGGTTGAAATTTCGAAGTCTGCAAAATAGATATCATAACATTATTAATAAAGATGTGAGACATCGCTTGAAAGATTTTTTGCTCTATTTGTCAGACTCAAACAATGCAAGGGGCAGCAATGAAGTGGTTATCAATAATTTTTTAACTCATGCTGACATTGCTGGTCTCATAGGTTCCACAAGACAGACAGTAACAACTTTGTTGAAGGAAATATCTGAAAAGGATTTAATTAGGTTTGACCGAAAACAGATAATTTTTCCAGACATGGACACTTTTAAACAAAAATTTCCTTAATTAAAACTGAAGTGTCGGCTGGGCGACCTTTATTCAAATTTATATATAAGATCTTTAAAAAGTGGATTTCAGGAATAGCTAGCTAATCTTGGTTTACTAAGGTCTAAATATATAAAGAGTGAGGTATACGATAATTTGGTTGATCTTTTTTCCCGCCCTATTGCATTCAAACGCCACAGTTGCTGCGGATACTACGAAATGCAGTTATCGGTTCAATAATTACTATGAGCTTTCATTGTCTGGAGGCGCAAACGAATTTGCAGGTGCTCTTTCATGGGCTCATTTGCATGGTTTTGGGAAGAAAAAGCAAAAATTTAAGATAGGATACGGCTTACGACTAACCTCTTTCGCTGGTAAGGACCTAGACTATACCACAGCGCCGGCTCGATTGACAAGTAGAGCAACAGGTCCACAGGTTTTATTCTCTGAAACATTTCTAGAAAGTATTGACACTGTCACTTTCTCTAGTGCTCAAACTAACTCCCTTAATATTTCAATACAATTACAATATTCTTTTTCAAAAAAGATTGATATAGGTTTCAATATCGATGCCATAGGGTTCAGTTTCGGCCCAACAAAGACAGGTACGCTTATATCTAGCATAAAGCCGTCAGGCCTTTCAGAAGTGCAAAGCGCGAGGCCGACACCATTCAATCTATTACTTGTAAGCGATAACGATATTGGCAGCCTTAACTCCGAACTATATTTACGCTATTGGTTCAGAGATCAATTTGCTATAAAATCTGGGATTACATTTTTATTCTCAGAGTACACCACCGACAACACGCTCATTTTTGACAACGATCGCTTTAGGTACAAGTCTCTTATGTTCTTGCTCGGATTTACATATTCACCCTTTAAACGATAACACCTATGAAAAACATTTTAGTATTTGCTCTAATTCTTGTCTTGTTTAGCAGTTGTAAAAAAGAGAAAAAGGAGACTGTTATAAATGAAGCTCCTATAAGTAAAGAGTCAAAAATCTTGTCAATGGGCGATTTTATTGACAACAAGGCAGGTCATGAGATAAGTGGTAAGGCATTTATTGTTTCAGATACCAGCGGCAAAATCCTTTTGCGACTTGAAGATTTTTCGTCCACAGCTGGCCCAGATGTAAACGTATATTTGTCGAAGACACCTGGGTTTGTTGACGTCAAAGACTTAGGAGATTTGAAGGCGACCAAAGGGAATATGACGTACGAGAATGTTGGAACTATCGATATTAATGAATATAAATATGTCCTGATCTGGTGTAAGGAATTTTCTGTGTTGTTCGGACATGCAGAGCTAAAAAAGTAAATGAAAGGCTTAATTCCGGTCGTAATATTTGTGCTTGCAGTTTGGCCGTTAATAGCTGTCGGCCAACAGTGGACTGTAGATAAAGATAAAAGTAACTTTACCTTTACTATCAAAAATGCTGGTTTAAAAGCCACAGGTTCCTTTCAAAAATATTCCTTCAACATACATTTTGATCCCAATAATTTAGCGAGTTCAAAAATTGTTGGGGAGGTCTTTACAGAGAGCATTGCTACCGGAATAGCATTACGAGATAAGCATTTAAAAAAAGAAGATTATTTTGACGTGGCTAAATTCCCTGTTATGAAGTTCGTCTCTTATAAGATATTGGCTACTGGTAAGACTGGCGACTATGAACTACATGGCAGCTTGGTTATAAAAAACACTTCTAAAGATATAGTCATTCCGTTCCACTATTTGAACAATGGCAACATTGGTATATACTCTGGGAGATTCTCTCTTAATCGGATTGATTTCGGTGTGGGTAGTAAGAGTTGGACTATGTCGGATACTGCAGAAATAAATTTTAAAATAAATGCACATAAAACATCAGAGTGATCTACTTATAGAAGTAGGGTGCAACGTTACCAGACAGTTGCTACAGATGGTAATTGAGTTAGAAAGTGAAATATACTCGACGTCATCTCAAATACTTTCCAACTCTTCGATAGGGCAGCATGTGAGACATGTCATTGAGTTTTTTGAGTGTTTAACATCAAGTACCGATGGGGCTGTTTTAAACTACGATAACAGAAATAGAAATATACTTATAGAGCACGACAAAGAGTTTGCTATTCTGAAGTTGAAAGCCTTGTTAAACGCCATAACAACATTAAATATAGATGAGCAGATCTTCCTCGAGGCAGACTATGGTAGAGCAGAAAATGATGTAGTAAGAGTCCAAACAACAATAGGTAGAGAGCTCTCTTATAACATAGAACATGCCATTCACCATATGGCTTTAATAAAGATAGGTTTAATCCATTCAGGTTCTCTTTATCAGATTCCCGAGGATTTTGGCGTAGCCTCCTCTACTCTAAAATATAGGAAGGGACTGCAATGTGCACAGTAACATTTATTCCTGTGTTGGATGGGACAGTACTCACATTCAGCAGGGATGAGAACATTAATCGGCCATTGGCCATACCACCCAAAGTTTATAAACAGTTCGGAAAAAAGATGGTATTTCCTCAAGATCCAATTTCTAACGGGTCATGGATTATTGCTGACGAAAACGGTACAATTGCATGTTTATTAAATGGAGCCTTTGTAAAACACGAACGTAAAGAAAGCTATGCCAAAAGCCGAGGATTGGTACTACTTGATTTTTTTAGGTATGCGTCTATCCCAGAGTTTTTGGATAGCTACACCTTCTTTAATATTGAACCGTTTACCATGATTGTTGTAAATAATGGGATTCATGAAATTCGGTGGACTGGACGAGAAATTTCTTATAAAAAACTCTCAGAAAACTGCCCTCATATCTGGTCTTCCGCGACGCTTTATTCTGAAGAAATCTCTGAGAAACGAAATACCTGGTTTAAGAAATGGCTGTCGGAATGTGAAACTATTGATGGAGAACAAACTCGACAATTTCATCATCAAGCTGGGGAGGGAAATCCTTTGATTGATTTGAAAATGAAACGTGGCGATATTAGAACATTAAGCATCACAACCATTCATAGTACAGAGAATGAAGTCCAACTTTCCTACGAAGATTTAAGGGTGAACGGCTCGCACGATACGGTATCACTTGCGATTAAAAAGGATGCTGTTCATGGTTAATGACACGGCATCTGAAAGACAAATGTCTTTCAACGATCACCTTATTAATTTTTATATCAAATGGAGGCATTGGGAATACTGGCCAATGGAGATTGTATACCTTCCAATATTTTTTTACTATTTATGGCTCTCGTTTATTTCACGTTCATTTTTCTATTTTTCCGCCGCCAATCCTTCTATTGAAACTGGCGGCATGGCAGGAGAGTCTAAATGGGACATCCTGAAAAATATTTCTGGAGATCTCATTCCGGCTACTGTCTTTATTAAGCGAGGAAGTTCTTTGTCTCAAATTACATCGATGTTGCGAGAAAGAAAGATAGGCTTTCCTTGTATTGCTAAGCCAGACATCGGAGAGCGTGGTCGTCAGGTGGAAAAGATAAATGATCAAACGGATTTACAATGCTATGCTGAGGCGGCAAGAGAAGATTTCATTATTCAGGAGTATATAACCTTTCCTTTTGAGCTTGGAATATTTTACTATAGAATGCCTAGTGCCCAAAATGGGAAGGTAACGTCAATTGTAATCAAAGAATTTCTTAGTGTAGTAGGCGACGGCCAATCTACCATGTTCCAACTTTTGCGACAAAACCCTCGGGCAAGGCTTCAAATGAACCGTTTCCTAAAGGAAAAACGCCTATGGCTTAGCCTAGTTCCTAATAAAAACGAATATGTACAGCTTGAGCCCATTGGCAACCACTGCAGAGGTACCAAATTTATAGATGGCAATGATTTGAAAGGGGAGGATTTAGATCTGGTCTTCGATGCCATAAGCAAAACCATCCCAGGATTCTATTATGGGCGATATGATATCAAGTGCACTTCACTGGAAGAGTTGCGGCTAGGAAAAGGAATCAAAATTATGGAGCTGAATGGTGTAGGAGCGGAGCCTTCACATATTTATCATCCCGGCTTCCCACTTTGGAAAGCCTACAAAACTCTATTTCATCACTGGAAGATGATGTACAAAATTAGCCAAGAAAATCACCGGTTAGGATATGGTTACATGAGTTTGGGGGAAGGACTAAAGAAAATAAAGCAAATCAAGAGGATCTCTAAAACAAGGAAGACATGGCGCTACTCTGGCATTTAATAATTGGTGCCTTGGTAAGCTTTCTTGGCTCAGTGCCGCCTGGTCTGATAAATCTTCAGGTGATAAGTCTGTCAATTTCAAAAGGAGGAAGACAGGCTGTACTATTCTCTTTGGGAGCAGCGTTGATGGAAATCTTGTATGTTAGCATTGCTATATTTGTTAGCGGTAAACTTGTGGCATTGCCAGACTTTGTTTTTTATTGTAAGCTTGTTAGTTTACCTGCTCTGGCCATCCTTTCATACCACTATATAACCAAGTCAAAGGTTGTAACGGTTACATCAGGTACACGACGTAGCACGAATGGCGCTTTGAGGCTGGGGATCGGTATGGGGGCTATGAACACTTTGCAGATCCCTTTTTGGACTACATATTGCTCCTTACTATTGGCTTCTGATTGGATTCAAAACGAAAACCTCAATTTACCCATCTTTATTCTCGGGGCAGGATTAGGAGGGCTTCTTTTACACCTATTGTTGATTATTCTTACATTGAAATACCATACCAATATTTTCATAAAACCCGATGAAATAAAACGGTACTTGGGATATGTTTTTGCAACCTTATTCTTATTCCAGCTTTTGTCTTTTTTCTTTACTTTCTAGCTTATAATAAGTGTTATATAGTTCTTGGGACTAATGAAGTGGATAGTATCGAGGTTGCAGAGCAACATTACCAAAGAATGTTTCTCGTTTTACTCCCAACGTAGGTGACCTCAATTACCTCTAATGAAACAACTCTCGTTTGAAGTGGTGTCGATTACTAAGACAGCAACCCATTTTCACGTGGACAGCACTATGGCCAATTTTTAACTTCGATATAAATTCCATTTTTTTTAAGCCTTCTAATTTTTTAAGCTACATCAATTGTACCGACAGGTCATACCATAGATTAATGCGCTCTATGTGAGAGACTTAAATAATGCCCATAAATTTTTTTATTCTCCTTGCAGCGTTTCAGCTGCCAATCTCTACTTCCCTAATAGCGCGCTACATCATTGTCATATTAATCACCTAAATCCGAGATTGATAAATATAGATCAGTTTGGTTCCTAATAAACATACTTATGAAAAGATATAATCTATCCACATTTACCTTTCTGTTGCTCACCATAATAAGTTTATATGGATGGGCTGGAAACGCGCCTTTTGTTCGGCTGCTAATCGGCTCGGACGCTTTTGTTTCCCCGTATATATCTGGCCGCGACTCTAGCGATCACCACAAAGACAAAGTCAAAAGCCCACACGATAGAGGTTCAATCAAAAAGGGTCGGCGAGATACGAGCCAGATCCATGTAGATCCGATAATTGTTCCGAGAGACACTGGGTACACCCCGGTTGATTCAATAAGAGTTCCAAGAGACAGCAACTTCGTCCCAGTTGATTCGATAAGGATTCCTCGCGACTCGAGCTACATTCCCGTTGATTCGATATGGATTCCTCGTGATTCTATCTATGTCCCAATTGACTCCATCAAGACTCCACGAGACTCTAGCTACCTTCCGATAGATTCAATATGGATTCCGCGAGATTCAAGTTATATGCCCGTAGATTCGATAAGGATTCCTCGTGATTCTATCTATGTCCCAATTGACTCCATTAAGACTCCACGAGACTCCAGCTATGTTCCAGTCGATACTATAAAGAATCCGAGAGATTCAAGCTATGTTCAGGTTGATTCGATTAGGGTTCCACGAGACAGTAGCTATTTTCCAATCGACTCAATACGGGTTCCAAGAGACAGCAGCTACTTTCCGGTAGACTCGATAAAAACTCCACTTGACCCAAATTACATTCCTGTTGACACTTTAAAAACTCCTCCTATCCCTGGTGGTAACATCGAAAATCCGCGTGATACAAACGACGCAGTGGTCTTAGGGTATAAATTTCACACCTACCCAAATCCAGCCATTGATAGGATCAATATCATTATCCAATTAGAAGACTTGGAAAACGCAGAAGTTAGGGTATTGAACCGGGTGGGGAAAGTAATCCGAAGAGAAAAGATATATGGAAGCCATCACATACTAGATACTTCAGAATTGGAAAGTGGTGTATATATATTAGAAATAGAAAGTCACGAAGGGATTAAAAGAAGTAGTTTTTTAAAAACCAATTAATGACTAATCATTAGGACAAAGCTGAGCGTCTCTACGATGCTCAGCTTTGTCTATTATTTCAAGAGTCAAGTAAGTAAAAACGTAAATTGTATTTAACGGAAGTTGTGATAATCTAATTGAGGTTGGAGCTAGAAGAAATTATTAAAGGTTGTATTAAAAATAACGCATCATCGCAGAAAGCATTGTACGCTATGTTTGCGAGAAAAATGATGGGTATATGCTACAGATATGTCAAATCTAGAGAGGCTGCAGAGGACGTATTGCAAGAAGCTTTTATTGATATATTTGCCAAAATAAAATCATATAGGGGAGAAGGGTCTTTCGAAGGTTGGATTCGCAGAATAACAGTAGGGCATGCAATAGCCAACTTTCGTAAAGAGATTAAGCAAAACAACCATTTCGTAGACATTGACGAAGTTGAACACTCTTTACATTCATACAACCAAATTATTGAAAGCATTTCTGCTGGAGAATTGGTAGAATTGATCAATAGCCTTCCTGATGGGTTTCGGATTGTCCTCAACCTTTACTCTATTGAAGGATATTCACATAAGGAGATTGGCGAGATGCTTAAGATAACTGAAAGTAGTTCTCGTTCTCAATTAACCCGTGCTAAAAAAGCACTAGAAAAAGTATTAAGAAACAACGCAACTCTTGCTATACATGAACAAAGATCAATCTGATTACGAAGACTCCCTTCGTAGAAAATTGCAGGATTTTGAAATGGAACCTTCTGCCAGGGTATGGGACGGTATTGACTCGAATATTGGCAATACACCAAACTTAGTCACTTTTGCCACCCGTAATTTTAAATTTTTTGCCATAGGCGCTATTGTAGCTATAACTCTAACCGTTTATTTACTTTTCAGCAAAAAAACATATCAGGACGCATCTTCTAGTCAATCAGTATATGCTCATTCATCAGCCTCTGACAAGGATGCCAAAGGCTACAGCGCGCAGGGTAAAACTACGTTTGACTCGAGAAAAAAAGCTAGCGAAACAACTATCAATACCTTTCAAGCTGATAAAAATCGCAGAAGCAGTTACGACACTTTAGATCGTACGGTGTCCAAAAAATGGGATGAGGTTTCTAGGCAAGATGAAATAGGTAATCGACATCGTGAAGTTGGACAGATGAAACGAATAATTTCTATAAACGAGAGCAGTGCTGATGAATTATCAAGTACTGATTCTTTTCCAAAAAATGCACCCAAGGGTGTTTTAAACAATGGTTCAATAATTGGGTCCGGCCAGCATGTAGCGGCCATCACCAAATCACCACTGCCTGCCATGAAACCCGAGTTGCGTCACACTAAGACCGGAAGTTCTAATGAGACGGATAAGAACAAGACAGTATCGAAGAAGGAAATTGTGACAAATTTGAGTGATAGGAAAATTTCTATTAGTACAAAAGAAAATGAGGAACGCCGCAATGGCAATAAGGGCAAAACTTCAAACGCAACGCTAAAAGATGGCCTCAAAGTTGGTATCGCTGCAAAGAAAACAACAAACCCGTCCCACGAAGGGATAGTTGGGCCTAGATCGAACCCCAGCTATGATAAGAAAACCAACACCGCCAACGCTGGAGTTGTAATCGATAATGGAGATGGTAGCAAGCCTAGCAACTTAGCAAAGGACAATCGCCCGGGTTTTGTCAATATAGATCCGAAGGTGAGGATAGATACAGTAGAAAAAGATGGTCTAGCTTCGACCGATGATAATAGGGATAAAGCTAGTGGGGTTGATCACTACGCTCTTGACAAGGATAGTGGCCGGAAGTACCATGTGAACAACGATAATACTTTGGCAAATGTCAATTTTTCGATAGGGGATACCTCTAAAGGGTACTCCCAAAAATTAGATTCTGACCCTCAAATAACGATTGGTGATACAGTATCTGACAACCATCCTGCCAGGGTGGCAGGTAACGTTATAAACAAGGTAGATTCTCTATCACCGCCAACTAATTCAAAGAAGAAAGGCGGTAACGGGGATCTAAATCTTGGGGCGAAATTGGAAGAAGTGTTGCAGGGACAAGTATCAATAGATATTTTTGCCGCGCCCGAAATAAGCTATCGTTCTATTTCGATGAATGCCGCCACACCTGAGGCAGAGGGAAAGCTTTCTTCTAAAAATGAACACGAAAATCCGAAATTAGGGATGTCAGTCGGAAGCACGGTTAACCTTTCCCTGTCAGATCGGCTAGCTCTAAAAACGGGAATCATATACTCTAATTTTGGGGAAAACTTCAATTATAATCGGGAAGTTCAAACGTTAGTTGCTGATAGTGTTCTCGTAACCAAATATGAAAGAAGATTCATAGGTAATGATACACTGGGCAATCCAATCTATACAAGAGACTCGATCATGTACCGTGAGTTGCAAACCAAAATGTCACCATCAAGCAAAAAGTACACTTATAGAACAAGCTATAGTTTTGTAAGTGTGCCTATCGGCTTTGCAATTACCTTTAGGGCGAAGAAAAAAATGTCTTACAATGTAAACGGCGCCTTAAACGTATCTTTCTTTCTTGGTGGGAAAGATGTGGTCAAGGATGATTCTTTGGTTTATACTGTGAGAACTTTCAAGGCTTCAGAAACACCATATAGATCGATTGCACTTTCCTTATCTATAAACCCAACAGCGAGCTATGCAATCAATGAATCTGTTAGCATTACTTTTGGACCGGTTATGCGATACTTTCTGACATCGATTTATAGAAAAGAGGAATTATTGATATTGAGGCCGTATTCTCTTGGTCTCCAGGCAGGGGTTCAATTTAAGTTTTAATTGTAAGATAAAACATTATATCTTGGTCAAGGTCTTTGGCATAAAGGCGAATGCAACATGGCGGACTTGGGTTAAATTTTAAGAACGGTATAGCAATCAGCGGTGAAACCTTCCCGATCTATTGTGTTGGATTCAAAGGATCATCATTTATGGTTTTACAATGATATAATGTCTAAATCCTAGCTTGTAAGAAGGTTTATATTCCCTCTTGGGAGTTTTGATTATTAATAAAGAAAGGCTATACGGCTTATATACAAACCGTTATCGCATTTAAAATAAAAAATGGGTCCATACATTTCAATATGGTTTAATACTAGAAGAACAATCAAAGAAATCTTAAATACTGAGATTCCATTTGATAATAGAATTCCAATTCTTCTAACTTGTATTGCTTCAATTATCCCACAACTTAATAATACTGAGAATTCAATAATTTATAAAATTGTGGA
>DASVUU010000705.1:0-5658 GCA_036386935.1 Cytophagaceae bacterium
AGAAAGTAATATCAGCTTTATGCAAATGATGGGGAAAAGTCTTTTGGATGTCGATGAAATCGAAAGTTTGACAGAAATATTTGACAAGATTCAAAAAGTGACTTCCAAAAATCTGCAGGATGTGGCAAACGAAGTTTTTGATATTGATCAGTTTAGTTTTCTTACTTATATTCCAGAATAATGGATTTTATAGATAAAGAAATTTTAGATTATTCAGAAAATCATACGACGGCTGAGTCCAAAGTCTTGAAAGAACTTACTCGTGATACCTATGCGAATATTTTGATGCCAAGAATGTTGTCAGGCCATTTACAAGGAAGATTATTGTCGATGTTTTCTAAAATGATCTCTCCTACAAACATTTTAGAGATTGGAACATTTACGGGCTATTCTGCTATCTGCCTAGCGGAAGGGCTTGCGCATAACGGGACTTTGTATACGATTGAGGTAAATGAAGAGTTGGAAGAGATGATCTTAAGCTATTTTGAGAAAGCGGGAATTTCGTCAAAAGTCAAATTAATTATTGGCGATGCTTTAAAGATAATCTCGGAGCTAGAGGTAGAATTCGAGCTCGTCTTCATTGATGCAGAGAAAATTAACTATGCGAACTACTTTAACGAAGTAATTTCTAAAGTAAAAACTGGTGGCTATATTATAGCGGATAACGTATTATGGAGCGGGAAGATTCTTGGCAATCAGCAAGGAAAACTAGATAAAGATACCGATGCCCTTGTCAAATTCAATAAATTCATACAGGACTCTCCACTGGTGGAAAACCTATTATTGCCGATCCGCGACGGATTGATGATCATGAGAAAAATATAATTGCAATTAGCATAACTGTCTATATCTATAAATTAAAAAATATAGTGAAAAAAATCTTGTTCATCCTTCTATTGGTCTATAGTACCTTCTCCACAGCACAAAAGGTCGAGGTGCCGGAAATAATCAAGTTCGCAGATATGAAATTGCACCTTTCTCATGGTGCTAGAAAAATAATTAAGACCGACATAGAGGCAATCACGAGGAATGAAAAGTATTTTTTACTTAAGATAGACCGTGCGAACCTTTATTTTCCAATCATTGAAAAAGCTCTAAAATCCGAAGAGTTTCCAGAAGACTTTAAATTTCTAGCATTACAAGAAAGTAGCCTCGTTTCCGATGCTGTTTCATCCTCCAACGCGGTAGGGTATTGGCAGTTTAAAAAAGAATCTGCCGAGGAAGTAGGCCTGAGAATTGATTACGAAGTAGATGAACGTATGAATATTGTTTCCTCTACGAAGGGCGCGGCCAAGTATTTACGAAAAAGTTACAATGTATTAAATAACTGGGTTTATACGCTTTTAGCCTATAATCTCGGCTTAGGTGGGGTTAAACCCCACGTAAAACAAAAGTACATTGGGGCAGCCGAAATGCAGATCGATGAGAATATGCATTGGTATGTGATGAGATTTTTAGCCCACAAACTGGCCTACGAAAATGCTGTGGGAAAATATCCTCATCCCAATTTGACACTCGTAGAATATCCTAACGGTGCACGTAAAAGTCTTAAGCATATTGCTGAAGAGAAGAACATTCCTAAAGAAGAGGTTGAAGATTACAATAAATGGGCTCTAAAAGGAAGAGTGCCTGACGATAAAGATTATATTGTGATTTTACCAATAAAACAACCTGGCTCTGAGACAGTAGTTGCAAAGGATGAAGTAGCGAAGGTGAAAATAAAGAAGGAGGGTGATGAAACCAAAATTAAGATCAAGAGAAAAGGTAAGCGTAACAACTCAACAGAACAAGCTGACGCGTCTCTAATAATCGAGCACAATAAACTTAAAGCAATAAGGGCAAAAGAGGGCGATAGCTTTGCCAAGTTAGCAGCCTCTGGTGGCATAACACTCGAGGAGTTTTTCACCCACAACGACCTCGGAGTCTTTGAAGAGCCAGTGGAAGGAACAATTTACTACCTTGAGCCCAAGCGTTCCCATGCTCTTGTAGAATTCCATACCGTCAGCAGCAGCGAGAGTTTGAATGAAATATCTCAAAAATATGGTATAAGGGTAAATAGTATTAGGAAGAAGAATAGAATGGGGCTGAATGAAAACCCTCAGGTAGGTAGGGTTCTGTGGCTCAAAAAGAAAAGGCCACGTAAGACTGCGATTGAGATAAAGTCTGGCACTAAAAATACCAAAGAAGAGAACTCCACGCCTCAGGAAAGCGAACCGGTAGAAAAGGCATCTCCTCCTGCTGAAAATGTACCGCAAAAGAACAAGCACAAGAAAGAGGAGAGGTCTAGTACTTCTTCAAACAAAAAAGAAAATGTTAGTGAGTCTAGTTCAGAGCCACCAGTGATAAGCGAACCTATTACAGAGGATAAGACGAAGGATGAAGTGAAAGTATCTCCTGAGCTAAGAGAAGCAAAAGCGGAACCTATTGTGGTAATAGTGGAAGAGAGCAAGATTGAAAATATAGATACGGGTTCTATGAAGGAAGTGCAAAACTTACCAGCGAAGGAAACTCACATCAGCAAGCCCGTAGATCCAATTGCCAAGGAATCATCAACGATAAAAGAAAATACTCAAGTAACCTCACCTTCGGGGTCTGTGTCTGATCAATCAGTGATTTATCATACAGTCGAGAAGGGGCAAACTTTATATTTTATTTCGAGAACATATGATGTAAAAATCGATTCTCTACTAGCCTGGAACAACTTGCCAGATAAAGGCCTAAAACTAGGCCAGGTAGTCACAATTAAAAAGGCAATCGAGAAAAAAATAAACGTTACGCAAAAAGAAGTTACCCATATTGTAGAGAAAGGGCAGACCATTTACAGTATTTCTAGGATATACAGAGTAGAGCCCATGGATATTCTAAATTGGAATAACAAAAAAGATTACAATGTAAGCATAGGGGAGACGTTGATCATTCATTTTAAATGATGAGTTAACAAAAAGACTTAAACCACACCACTTAACAATTAATATATTGCACAATAGTGGAAACTATATCAGCTCTGGACTTGCCAATATTTTAAATACTATTGAAAGCGCCGTTATCATCACTGATGAAAATTTTTCGATAAAATTTGCAAGTATTCATGTTTTTAAAATATTAGAAATAACTGATTTACAGCTTACCGATAAAAGCTTCAAAGATTTATTTGACTTGGGCTTCCAAGAAGACTTAACAGACTCCCCCAATACAGACCTCCATATATTAACCTTTAAATCAAACGGAAAGGGCTTCACAGGCAAACTTTGTAAGGAAATATTGGAAGGTAAAAATGTGATCGTGATCGATCTTAAACCAAGGAGTGATGCTGGGTTGAGAATCTTTGAGGAGATATTTGACACTGCTTTGGAGGGGATTTTTATCTTTGACAGCGATGGCAGAATAATAGATGCGAATCCTGCCGCTTGCAAAATCTATCAGACACCGAAAGAAGACTTTTTAACCCTTACAGTGCACGCAATTTTCCCGCATAATTCGTATCAAAACTCCCAAATACTATGGGATGAGTTTGTAAGAACTGGGTCAATAGAAGGATTATACAAGTATAAGAACAAATCAGGGGGTTACCGTTACATCGATTTTAGAGGCAAGCCCTTTCTACAGCCTAACTATCACGTGGCCGTTTTTAATGATGTGACAGAGAAAAAGGCGATTGAAAAATCATACAAACTTTCTGAAGCAAACCTGAGAGCAATCTTCGATAATAGCGCGCAACAGATAATTCTAATTAATCAAGATTTCGAGATTGTGACTTTCAACAGTCTCGCGAATCGCTATTATAAAGAGGCGACTGGCAAAGCGTTGTTGCCTAACAGTAACCTTTTTGATTATATCACGGCGTATGCACAGAAACAACTAAAGGAGGCATTAAAAGGAAACCTAAACTCGCTGGTTTTTGAAGAAATTATAAAAGGAATTGGTGGCCAAGAAATATGTGTCGAGCACACCATCGCGATTATTTTAGGAAATAGAGCCAGAGTTAAGGGTATTTGTCTGACTAGCACTGACGTTACCTTTCGCAAGAAATCTGAGGTTGCAAGGGAGGAGTATACGGCCAATTTGTTGCAAAGTGAAAAGAAATTCAGAAGTTTAGCCGAGAATTCTCCTGACCTTATTTATATCATAGATGTATCTATAAAGAAGGTTGTTTATTTTAACCGTTCAGAACTGCTGGGTTATCCAAGTCCGTATCTAGAGACCTCAGATGCGTGGCTGGAGATTGTATTTCCCGAAGATGTAAAAAAAGTAAAGAAACATTGGGAAGCATTCCTAAAAACTTCCAGAGGCACCAATTCAATCGAATATAGACTTAAGAGGAAGAATGGTGACTATGAATGGGTGGTAAATAGACACACGATAATCGAGCGCGACGGAAAAGGCGACGCGCTTCAGGTTTTATTAAATATAACCATCATTACGGAACAGAAAAAGGCACAAGAATTACTACTTGAAAGTGAAGCCCGCCTTACGGCGCTGGTGGAAAACACCAATGACCTTATCTGGTCCATTGACAAAGATTTTTACTTCACAGCTATGAACAGCGCTTTGAAACATCTCTTCCTGGTGAATTTTAAGAAAAAAGTAAGCGTCGGAGGTAATCTTCTTGAATTATTTCCTGCAGCGGTGAAGGATGAATTGTATAGATTACATATGAAGGCCTTAGAAGGCGAGAGGATATCTAAAGAATTTTCCGGCTTTTCTTCCTTAGAGAAGGTCTACTATGAGATTTCTTACAACCCCATTTATTCTGACGAAAGTGTAATAAATGGTGTGAGTGTATTTGCAAGAGACATCACATTGAGAAAGGTTGCAGAAGATAATATCATGAGGGCAAATTTTGAGCTCGACAGTTTTGTATACCGAGCTTCTCACGATCTAAGAGCGCCACTAAGATCAGTATTGGGTTTGGTCAACATTATAAAGGAAGAAGAAAGCGCAGAAAAAAGAAATTACTATTTTGGCTTGATAGAGAAGAGCATCGGCAAGCTTGATTTCTTTATCGCTGATCTGATAAATTTTTCAAGAAATAGTAGGCTTGAAGTGAATAGCGATAAGATTAATTTCAAGACTATTCTCTCAGATTGTATTGACAATCTCAAATACATGGAAAATGCCGCTGCTATAAATATAATTTATAACATTAAAGACGATATAGAATTCTACTCTGATGAATCTCGTATTTCTATTATTTTTCAAAACCTTTTGTCTAATTCATTTAAATATATAAATACAAAAGCCACCGACCACTACATTAAAATTGCCGTTTCAACCTCCAAAAAAGGAGCCGCCATCACTGTAGAAGACAATGGAAAGGGCATTCATAAAGAATTCCACGATAAGATATTTAACATGTTCTTCCGAGCGTCCTACGACTCTTACGGATCGGGTTTGGGCTTATATATCACCAAGCAAGTGATAGAGAAATTGAAAGGTACGATCACTGTAAAGTCCAAACCACTCGAAGGAACGACATTTAAGATTAACTTGTATAACTTTCTTCCGTAAAAAGACTATATTTAACTTACCTAGAGGCTATAGATGCATCTTTCCCAGCTGATTGAAAATACTAATGAAGACAAGAAAAAGCTAAGCCTCAGCAAGCAGATTGGAATATTTAGGTTGATGCTGCTATTATGTGCGCCTTTTCCTATGTTA
>DASVUU010000706.1:0-5014 GCA_036386935.1 Cytophagaceae bacterium
ATCGTAGATGAATTAGAGTAATATATTCAGACTATTGTGGGATACATCTATATGCTTACTTTATAACTAGTAACCGTCATTATAAAAATCTTTGAATACAGAATAATGGGGTAAATGTTGAATGTAGTATCTTAACACAGATAGTGTTTACGAAATCCACGTCGACAATGTCTTGTCATAGATCCACTTTTCATCAACTCTTTTGTACTGCAATTCATAGCCTCCTCCGCTTAATGCAATGTTTCTGAATTCGTTTGAGCTTGCCAGACAGTTGAAACAATAATTGTAGCGATATTTTCATTTATCTGGATGTTAGATAGTGCTATAAATAAGAAATCCGTCGTACTATCCGCTATTCTTTGTAGGTCAACACCGGACTTTAAACAGAATCTAACGTCTTTTATTCTAGTTGGGACCTCCTCCTCGTCGAATTGATATTCAATAATGTCTTCTTTCTTAGCGCCTGTAAGGCTTGAATATTAAGACTTGCGCACATATATATTCTTATTATCTTTCAATAAATGATAGTCGGGAATATCCTTCAGATTTACAACGGCTCGTTGCAAGGCTTCATAAATCAATTGTTGTTTATCGCTCCTTCCCCTAACTTCATTGGTCCAAGCACAATCGAAGTATTTCCGGCTTGTGTAGGTGTCCTCAGCACAGGAATACAAAATAGTCAATCCAAGTAAACCGAGTATTTTTTATGAGTTGTTCATAGGCAATTGTTCATGATGGGGGGAAGCTTTCAAACAGTAGGAGAAGATAGCAATAAAACGCACTTTATTGCAATTAAAACTTAAAAACGGATATCAAAGCGCTAGGTTACTTCAACACAACCCTCTCCTCTCCAACAAAGAAGTTTCCTAAAAAGGCCATACTTAATTCTTGCTGGAGCACTTTGTAATATCCTCTAACGACAGCAATTATTGTATAGTAATATTCTAAATGCTGATTCTAATTGGTATACACCAACCCGGTTGATAAAATCCTATCCCTCAAATCAAATGCTTTCTATCGCCTCCAACAACACAACGGTTAAACAACATGATCATGATTGTTTCGACCATCCAAGTAAAATTTGTCCGCGGCCCATTTTGCGGGATTGTTAATAATGTAATTGGAAATGTTAAAATAGGATTTTTCGTCGCGAATAATGTTTTCGTAATAGTTGCGTTGCCAGACATCATAGACATCTGTATTCTGACGCATCCACTTCGTAACGCCTATCTTAAAACCTTTTACTATTGATCCGATGGAACGAGGAATCATTTGTTGAAATTTGTTTTGTTGTTGGGGTAGATAGGGTACCTTTTCTTCGCCTTGTATGGGCTGAAGATATTCAGCCCCTATTTCAACGATCCCATGAACATGATTGGGCATTATGATGTGTTCATGCAATATGGCATTGGGAAAATGCTTGGGAATATCTAACCAACATTTATCGGCCACCTTTCCTGCTTCATTTAATATCATTCTGGGCTGAAAATATTCAGCCCCTGCATGGCCTAAAATATTTTCAACCCCTGGGACATGGACGGGCTGAAAATATTCGGCCTTGGCCACGCGGATTTCTCCAAACAAACACGCCCTATTCTGGCAACATATGGTAATAAAATATAACCCTGCCTGTGAATAATCATATCCCTGCAACCTGATTGACCTGCGGTGGTGGATATTGGGATTATAAATGGTTTTTTGCTTCATTTTCTAAATCAACATTAATACGGTCCAAAAATCAACCATTAATTATGGAAAAATCCTAAAATAATATTCAATATTCATTTATCGTTTACTCCTATTCAACCTGACTATAGAATGTCATTTAAATTGGTCATTGCTAAAATCCTGTCTTTCCCTCGCTAAATTTCCAATCGCTATTTTCGCCTTCATAAAGTTTTCACCAGTGATAGGCTTGTTAAAATATCTTCTTAACAGAGATATTTGTCCTACGTGAGTAAGAATATCAGCCAGCGGACCTTGGATAAGTATTAGACAGGTCTCAAGCGGGACATGCGCTTCAATTAACAATTCGTCTGCTTCCCTTAAAAGATCATAAAATAGCTTTATCTCCTCGTCCTCGGTAAAGCCTGACGGTTTGATGGGTTCTCTCTGCGATATCTCTTTTATTAAATATCTCAAAACCGAAGCCATATGATTTATTATGTCAATTGGCGTCCGTACCCCATTTGGGGCCTGAAAAGAGTAAAAACTACAATCAACGTCATCTATAGACTTGCTAAATCTGTAGGAAATCGTTGCGAGGATGTGTCGAAGGATGGTTTTACAATCTGTCATTAATTTACCTTTAGGGCATAGGGAGTCGTATTAATTAACATCTGATAATTCTGCACTGTAACTAAATGGCGTGTAAATTTATTCTTCATCTATAACCGTAACATCACTTAAATTTAAGTTGTCCTTATGTTTGCTAGGTAACTCATCCCCTACGTACGCTCCCTTCAGGTAAGGAAACTTGTCCATATTGGCTAACGATAACTTTATTTAGAACTAAACAAGACGTCTAAGATCTGGCGCGCATTTTACCTACAATATTCCATTTTCTAGTTCATCTAGGTATATAAATTCTGGTGATCTTACACCAGCATCCTGCCTTATCTGCTTCAGACGCGGAGATTCAAAAAAGGCTCTTGCTTCTGTATGTCCTTTCCATTTTGAAAAGTGCACAATTTTGTTACCGTCTGTTTCATATTTCAATACCTGATAGGATATTTCACCGGCATCTTTTCGTAACTGCGATGCCCCGTCAAATACATTTTTCCATAAGTCATAGTCTTGCACTTCATGGATGATTAGCATATAACTCATATTCAGCTTTGATCTTTTTGGGCTCTATTAATTTGTCTTATTTAATTTTTTTAGGATTTTCACTCGTTCTTCGAATATAGGGTTGTTTTCTAACGGATAATGTATTGCCTCGAAAAATTCCAACAGCTCCGTAGAATGCTCCTGGCTTGTCCGCGCTTTCAAATTGTAGTGCACGTAATGTGACCACATGACAGACTTCACCAAGGCCTTATTTTCATTCCACATGATGGCTTCTAGTAACAATGACTTGCTGGAGTAGGAAAGCAAGCGAGTTTGAATTGTAATAACTTCCATCACGTCCACAGGAATCAGGTAGGCAATTTGAGTTTGCGCGACTACCCATGCAACTGCTTTTTCTTTCGCTATTTTGTGAATGTCGAAGCTATAAAATTTAATAAGCTGGTCTTCCCTTGCGTTGATGATATAGTCGAGATATCTTGAGTTATTTAGATGGTTGAAAGGGTCGCAGTCTGAGAATCGTGCCTGTACTTTACTTTCAATTTCCCTTGGTAAATCTAGTTTATTCATAATAATACTTTAGTTAATAACAGTTGTTGGGGACTCAATATTTATTATACCGATCGGTATAATCGTAATGAAAAAATTATACTTTCAATTCTATGATTAGTTTTTCAAGATAATTCATTGCAATTCTTAATTCTGTTGGTTTACCAGTAACTTTTGCCTGCATAATTGCTCCTTCTACAAGTGATATTAAAATTACCGCCACCTCAGTAGGGTTTGTCGTTGTCCGTATCTCCCCTCGTTGAATCCCACGTTTAATCTGATTTGCGATATACGTTTTCCAAAACGCAAGCGCACCCAAGGCGCGCTGTTTAAGCTCGGGATGAGTATCATCTGCTTCAGTCGAGGTATTTAGAATTGGACAACCTGCCTTCAAAAAAGGTATTTTCAAGAAGTCACGGTACACACGCGGATAAACAAGTAGACGGTCAATTGAGCTTTCTGTGGCAAGCATCTTTTTCTTTATGTAC
Organism: Cytophagaceae bacterium; assembly: GCA_036386935.1. GTDB lineage: Bacteria > Bacteroidota > Bacteroidia > Cytophagales > Cytophagaceae > DASVUU01. Next base: position 3,825 of record DASVUU010000706.1, read on the forward strand.
TCTGTCACACATGCAAAATTGTAGTCAAATGCAGCAAGAGCCACTTCGTCTTTATTGTCGAAGTTTCCATAGATACTCCCTTTGCTCAGCCCCGTCGCATTGGTCAAGTCGCTAAGCGAAGTTCCCGCATACCCTTTTTCATTAAATATTGGTGCAGTACGCTCGACTATAAATTGCTTGGTGCGCTCTGATTTTAAGTTAGAATCTTTCATCACCACACGAAGATACATAAAATATACCGATTGGTATTATTTATTCAACGGAATTGATAGAATTTAAGAGCCTATTGATTTGCATTATCAAATCCGCTTCGCTCACGATCCCTTTAACGATTCGAGAAATGTAATCAAGTCAGTCCCTATTGAGCGTCTCTCGGGAGTAACATTTAATCACATTTTGATAAATAAAAACTAAGGTGAAAGAGAATTGTATTGTTGTGGAATTATGCCGTTATCCCTCCCAAAAAAGTTGTTCCGCGAGCATGAACAAGCACAATAAAATCACCTTTTGCTAATAATTGGATCAGGGGGCTATCTTGAGGAATTAACAAATAATTGATTTGTAAAAAAAACGTCAACAACATTAATGAGTGCATTGAACTTCTCGATGGTGTCCTACTTTTAGTGCTGTATGTCCTTTTCTTTTCCTGGGGGAGAATATTATATTGTTTATGACATAAAAAAAGCGTCAAACAAGGCGGCGACCTTGCCTGACGGAGAGGATCAATATATTAAGCTCTTTTTATATAGTCAATGAATTTTGTTTCAGGTTTTCCTAAGTCCGCCCAAGTTTTCTCTGCTTCAAACTTTTCTGGATAATTGTTCAAAGCGTCAACAATATTCGCTGCATAGTCAAATTTGTTGGAAAAATTTCCTAAGAACTTCAAGAGTCCCAAAGGTAATTTTGCCACTTTAACTTTGGACTTTTTATAATTGTTTGCAAAGGCCTTCCCTGCATCATCAGCGGTATAGCCCTCCTGCCCTTGCACTACGTATTCCATGTCGCCGTTGCCGTTTTCAAATGCTTTTACAACTTGTTTGGCATAGTCATCTCCAGCGATCAAATACATAGGGTACTTTGATGTTCCTGCAAGATTGATACTATTGCCCTGTCTATAGGCGCCCTTGTCAAAGCTTTCCATAAAAGTAGAAGGATAAAAGATTGAATAAGTCAGGCCTGATTGTTTGATA
>DASVUU010000707.1:0-3318 GCA_036386935.1 Cytophagaceae bacterium
CTTTGGAAATGAAAGATGTAACGGTACAGAATATATTGCCGGAAAATTGTCTTAAAGCTAAAACCGTGGCTGACTTCTTTGTAGAGTTAGAGAAGTCAAACCAGGTATTTGAAGAAATTAGAACGAAGGCCGATAATGAACAAAAAGTACTAAGATTTATTGCTACCCTTGAGAACGGAAAAGCAAGAGTATCCTTGGAAAGTGTAGACAGCAAACATCCGTTTTATTCGTTATCTGGCAGCGACAATATGATCGCATACACGACCGAACGATACAAAGAAAGACCTTTGGTGATAAAGGGTCCGGGAGCGGGTGCAGAAGTTACTGCAGCGGGTGTATTCGCGGAAATTATCAGTATTAGTAATTATTTAAAAAGCCAAATATAAGGCTAGGCGCAATTGGTCGATTTTATATAATCGTCTGAACTAATTGAGATAAGTTTTGATCACAAAATTATGAAAGAATCAATCAAGGTATTTGCCCCTGCAACTGTTGCTAATGTTGCCTGTGGCTTTGATATTCTTGGATTTGCTGTAGAAAGCCCTGGGGATGAAGTAGTATTGAAGCTAAAGGATAAATCTGGTGTAACCATAGCTGACATCACGGGAGATGAGGGGCGTTTATCTAGAGATGCAGAGAAAAATACAGTAGGGGTTTCTATTAACCGTTATCTTGAACATATTCAATCAGGGCAAGGAATAGAGATATCTTTGAATAAAAAGATGCCACTGGGAAGCGGATTGGGATCGAGCGCAGCAAGTGCTGTTGCAGGCGTATTTGCGGTTAACGAATTGCTTGGCATGCCAATGAAGCAGGAAGAATTGCTGCCATTTGCAATGGAAGGCGAGCGGCTTGCCTGCGGATCTGCACATGCAGACAATGTAGCACCTTCCTTACTTGGAGGTTTTGTACTTATTCGTAGCTACGACCCGCTCGATGTGATAAAAATTCCTACTCCAGCCAACTTATATTGTACAATTATCCACCCACATATAGAGGTCCAGACCAAAGATGCGCGCGACATTTTAAGAAAGCATATTCCGATGAAAGATGCCATCACTCAGTGGGGAAACGTAGCTGGTCTTATCGCAGGCCTCATGCAGTCAGACTATGGCCTCATCGGGAGGTCAATGCAGGACGTAATAGTAGAGCCAATAAGGGCAATTTTGATTCCCGGCTTTAATGAAGTTAAGAGAAATGCACTGGAGGCCGGTGCGATTGGTTGTGGTATTTCTGGAAGTGGTCCCTCAATATTTGCCCTAAGTACAGACTATGATACGGCAATAAATGTGGGAAAGAATATGGAAAAAGCTTTCAATGCAATAAATATTGGCAACGAAGTGTATGTTTCAAAAATTAATAATTCTGGGCCAGTAGTGTTAGGGTAATTTTATTTACTAGACTTCTATTTAATTTATATAATCATGCAATTATATAGTACAAAAAATCCATCACATAAAGTATCGTTCAAAGAAGCAGTATTCAAAGGTCTTCCGGCTGACAACGGTCTGTACATGCCGACGTCAATTCCTAAATTGCCAGACTCATTTTTTGAAAATATTGAGAAATATAGCTTTAAGGAAATAGCGGTTGAGGTTTGCAAGGCACTAATAGGTGAGGATATTCCGGCCGCTGTTTTAGAAGGAATCATCGATGATGTAATTACGTTTGATGCTCCGTTAGTAGAAGTGGAGGAGAACGTTTTTGTGCTAGAGTTGTTTCATGGCCCTTCTTTGGCGTTTAAAGACTTTGGCGCAAGGTTTATGGCCAGAGTTATGTCTTACTTTTTGGAGCAGGAAGCTAAAGAAATTAATATCTTAGTAGCAACGTCTGGTGATACCGGAAGCGCCGTAGCCCAAGGGTTTTATAAAATGCCAGGTATAAAAGTTACGATCTTATATCCAAGCAGCAAAGTAAGCGAAATACAGGAAAAGCAGCTGACGACATTAGGGCATAACATTACTGCACTGGAAATTAACGGTACCTTTGATGATTGCCAACGATTGGTTAAAGAAGCTTTCTTGGACGAATCTTTAAACAAGTCGATGAACCTCAGTTCCGCAAATTCTATTAATATCAGCAGGCTTATACCTCAATCATTTTATTATTTCTACGCATGGTCTAGGTTGAAGCAATATGGTAAACCTGTTGTGTTTTCTGTACCTAGCGGAAATTTCGGAAACCTCTGCGGTGGGCTTATTGCAAAGCAGATGGGTCTACCAATCCACAAATTTATTGCGGCGACAAATGCCAATGACATTGTCCCAGAATACTTAGCAAGCGGAATATTCACTCCAAGACCTTCTGTCTCGACGGTCTCAAACGCGATGGACGTCGGCAATCCAAGCAATTTTGCAAGACTATTAGCACTTTACGGGAATGACCTCGATAAAATGCAGTCTGAAATCATTGGTAAATCATACACCGACGAGGAGACCAAATACACTGTGAACCATGTTTTTGAGAAAACTAAGTATGTGTTAGATCCTCATGGTGCCATTGGATATTTAGGATTGAAAGAGTATATGGAAGAAGATTCTGACTGCGTAGGCGCCTTTCTTGCGACAGCCCATCCTTCAAAGTTTCTTGAAGTAGTCCAAAGTCTGGTAGCCGCTCCGATAATTCTCCCCGATCGATTGCAAGCGATAGTTAATAAGAAAAAATCCTCCATAGAAATGGATAAAGATTTTGATTCGCTGAAAGATTTTCTTTTAAAAACCAATGTCAAGTCCGTAAAGTAGACTCGGTTTGTCGGAAATAAGACGCTCTTTCTAACTTAATATTTGTACCGAATTTTGATTTTTGTTGGATGAACACGGTATTTTACCGGATAAATATTTGATTATCTTCTATTGAAACAAAAGAAATAATTTTTATATTTACCCATTATCCAACTATAATTAATTTTTATGAATACAGGTACAATTAAATTCTTCAATGAAAGCAAAGGTTATGGCTTTATTAAAGATGAAAGTTCAAATCAGGAAATTTTTGTTCATGTAACAGGGCTTGAGGAAAAGGTGCGCGAGAATGACAAAGTATCCTATAATGTGACTGAAGGAAAAAAAGGAGTAAGCGCAGTGAATGTAAAAAAAGTATAGTTATCTATAATTTTTACATTACGACTTAAGCCCTACCATGTGGTAGGGTTTTTCATTGTTTACTAAGTACATTTTGCAAGAGCGGAATGTTGTCAGTTTCGATGCCGTCTGGATGTTTTTCTACAGCTTCAATAATGGATTTTCTATCTTTGGTGTCAAAAATTATAACCAGAAGTCCTTTGTTGTGAGCATCCGTTACATTTTCTTTTGTTAAGGA
>DASVUU010000708.1:0-2910 GCA_036386935.1 Cytophagaceae bacterium
TACTTTATGAAAGATCGCAGGCCTTTTGAACTCTTGAGCTAACTTTGGTAGGAGGGTACCCTGCATCATAGCCTTCATCTCGAACGGCACTCCCGGCATTGAAATAAAAATTTTTCCTTCCTTATTGAACCACATTCCAGGTGCCGTGCCAGACTTGTTCGGTATATAGACACAACTGTCTGGCAGGAAAGCTTGCTGACGATTTATTTCAGTCAACTCTCTTCCTCTGCTTTGAAAAAATTTAGTTACTTCTTCTAAGGCCTCTGGATGAAGGACAAGAGGAGAATTGAAATATTGACAAAGAGTGTTCTTTGTGATGTCATCATTGGTGGGGCCAAGACCTCCCGTTATGATAATGATATTGGATCGTGCTTCAGCTTCGGTGAGAATTTTAATAATCTCTTCTTTCTGATCACCAACCGAGGATTTCCTTTTAGTTCTAATGCCGATGGCGTCAAGTTCGGCACTGATCCATTGAGAATTTGTATCCGTGATTTGCCCATATAAGATTTCATCTCCTATAGTGATGATGTCCGCAAAAATGTCATTCATTTCTCATGCTTTATAGTTATGAACAACTGAATCCTCCCAATGTTACGAAGGTCCGCGACTGCGGTGTAACGTTTAATATTAATTTTTAACAAATTTCGTCAACGTACTTGCTCCATGATTTATAATTTTGACAAAATATAATCCAGACTCAAGCCTGGAAATATTGATGTCAATTTCGTTTGCGTGAAGTTTTATTGTCGATAATATTTGGCCTTGAACATTTAATATTTCTATTACAGTGGCTCCATCACCTAAGTTTATCAGGGATAAGCGGTCGTTAGCAGGGTTAGGAAATACCGTTATTTCATGGTTGTCAAACTCATTCTCAACCTGTGTGACCGTATTGATCATTGCATATTTTAATTGTGCGTCGCTTACCGATGTTTTTAGGTCCGAAAGATTATCACCGGCCTGGATTGAAAAACATATTTTCCTGGTTTCGGAAGGTTGTAAACTATAAATTTCTGCTCCTACCACTTGTGAAAGATCAGATCCTTTTAATGTTATAAATTGAGAATTCTTTGTTCCTTGTGAAAGCGTTGTTAGCTTTTCCGTTTTTGTAAATCCATCATATAAGCCTATTGCCGTAGTGCTCGCATTGTCTATGGTATAACAAATAGGGGTTAATTTAGAAATAACTGCGATGCCACCGTAGAGGGAGTTGTCGGTGGTAAACGTATATCCAAGCGAGGATGAGTTGTCCCAATTTCCTCTGTTGCTATTGGAGTTGTCTAGGTCCCAATCTGCAAATATTCCTGCTCTTATTGTGTCGATTTTTGTAGAGGATAGATTTTTAAGACTATACTCGATTAGAATGTGTTTATTAGACGGGGCATCTTTCCAGGCCCACGATCTTTGGCTTATAGAAACAGGCACATTCAATTTGTTTGTGTCTTGAAACTCGGTGAAGCTCTCTTGATCGGCGGTGACTGACGGGACAAATCTTATATCTTTTAAGGGAACAAAGTTATTATCTTGTGCATTTCCCTTCTCATTTCTTACACAGTTTGAAAGACGACCTCCACTGGCTGAAATCATTAGCCCACCTTCATAAAGAAGTGTATTTCCTTTATATTGTAGTCCTACACCCGTAGTCATTTTCGAAAATACATCATGCAAGCCAAGTCGTCCAACTCCAGACTCAGTTAGGGAAATTTCATTTGTATCCATAGTAAGGTAATTAGGATTTACGATAATGTAGAAATATTGGTGGTCGGTGTAGGCACTATCGTTGTATGAAAGCCTAAGCGTGATGACTTCGTTGGCCTTTCCATTGGGTAGAATAACTACTTTAAAGGGATCTAGTATATTTGTAGCGCTATCCAAGGTTTTTATAATTTGCATTTTGCTCAAACTATCGATAACTACAACGTTAGGAGAGAGGGAATGCAATGTTATTGTAAGGTCTTTAGTAGGATGCAAAAAATTTACAAAGTCGGCAAGCAGGGTCAGGGTGTCTGCAGAAGAGGATGCTTGCAATACCGACTCGCTTAAATTATTGTGGTACATTCTCACGGAAGGAGATTTGGATGCGGTCAATGCTTTAAGCATATTAAGTCTACCCTTGCCCAATTTACCCACATAGGCTTTGTTAAATATATTAGTATCCATGACATCCGCAGTGACCCGCAATAATTCGCCTACTTGAAGGGCAGATAGGTCCTTGTATTTGGACCTGACCAATGCGGCTGCTCCGGCGACCTGGGGTGCTGCAAGCGAGCTGCCCTTTGAAGAGGTGTAATTATTACTTTTATAGGTCGTATAAATAGATGCGCCAGGGGCACACAAGTCTACCTCATAATTGTAGGTTGCAAAATCGGCCTTAATATCGATGATCTGGTCCGATGTCTGTGACTTCTTTATGCTTGAAGCTGCTACCGATAGAACGTTTTCATATGATGCAGGATAATAATTTTGATCCACGTCTTGATTTCCGGCCGCTGCGATAACTAGCACGTCCTTATTGAATACAGCATAGTTTATCGCATCTTGTGCAGCATGAGAAAATGAGTTGGTGCTTCCCCAAGATAGATTTACTATTTTGCAGCCATGGTTTGCGGCGTAGATCAGTCCTTGATATCCATAATTTACAGATCCCTTTTCCGCATCTATATCGAGCATTCCTTTTACAGGAAGAAATTTGCATTTGAATCCTGTTCCGGCTATTCCTAAAAAATTGTTTGTGGAAGCACTTGACACTCCTGCCACAAGGCTGGCATGTCCATAGCCATTTAGGGTAACATTAATAATACTATCCTGACCCTTCGAGCCCTTGATGGTCTTTTGAACAGTTGCTTGTTTCGCACGTACATCGTTGTCGTTGTTTGCAATGTCCCAACCCGAAAAGTTGTCAATATA
>DASVUU010000709.1:0-2500 GCA_036386935.1 Cytophagaceae bacterium
GACATCGGGTTTTAGTATTAAACAGTGGTTGATTTTTTATAATTTAGCTTAGATCAACATTTCCGACAGTTTCAGGGCTTACGCATGGGGTGGCGAGAAACCCGCTTTCTACGAATTTGGGGCTTATACCAATTCACTAGGAAGGTACACTAAATACAGGCTAAAAGTAGAGGAGGGCAAATATCGCCGACAAACTTAAGGTAGAAAGCCCGGAAACAGTTGAGCAACTAGAGCATCGGCTCGATCGGGCTAGCACAGCAGCTAGTAAAGAAAAAATGCTGTTACTATACTGGATTGCTACCCAAAAAATATCGAAAGAAGTAATTCTTGGATCCAAAGGTGTAAAAGTCTCGTTAAAAATTTTGAAATAACTTTAGCTCATGCTACAATAAAAATTAACCTTTGTTTTGTGAGGCTCATGCAGAAAAGATTAGCGGCGATCGCCTAAGCTCACTCTAGATCCCAAATGAGTCCTATAAGTCCTTACAACAATCCCAATATTTTCTATTCAATCTCAGGAATTGTAAGATCGGCAGTCTTAGCAATCTCTTGATATCGCTCCATCGCTGCACTTAATACTGATCTGCTATAAAACCAGGGTTTTGCGAGAATTCCTTCTAGCAGTTTACGCCACATAGGATATTTCTCCTCTGGCATCAAAATTTCTTGTAATAATTTATTCCAAGCCGCCTCTTCTTCATCTGTTTTGGGTTGCTTTAAGTTCTCCCAGATTAGATTTCGGTAATTGACATCCTCAACCGGATAGTTTGAGGACAAAGTAAGAAGAGTAATACCTATCAGACGACGTTTGCTGTCGCCGTCATTAATAAAACTCATTCCTAAACTTGAATCTACCCGAAGAGATTTTAACCCTTTAAATGCTGTTTTTCTATAGCCAGGATAGGGATTTATTGAGTCTCTAACTGCTTTCAAAAGAAGTGCGCTTCCTACACGCACAGCTTCTTCCTCGTGCTGGGTTAACGATTGCAGTACGGATAGATATTCGGGCGCAATTTCACCGGAGATAGCACCAATAAGCCAAGGTATTCTAATTTTGCAAAGTTTAGTAAGTGGCAGAATTGTAAACAAACGAGGTGCTATTTCTTGTATATGAGTGTCATAAACCAATAACTTGAGGAAGAGAGTAGCACTTAGCTCGGTAATGGGAAATTCTGAAGATTCCGAGTAATTGTCAAGAATTACTTCTAAGAGTTGTCGTGCTTGTCCTATTACTGCTAGATCAGACGGCAACGGGAATTCCAATATAAACCACAACAGTCTCTTTGGTTGATCACCCTGTTTTATGGCATCTGTGGCAGTAGTCAGTAACTTTTTAATTTGGTCAATGGTATATTCATTTTGCCGAGAACCTGGATACCCATAGTCAGGGTAAACGGTAATGTATGCTCCTACCAAATCGTCAACAGTTAGGTCCATAGGTTCGGCAAACTGCTTTAATCCAGGTAAGATTTCATCTAATCCAATTTGCTCTCGTAGTGCCATGAAAAGTCGTTGTTTTTGCGTCTCATCTGATTGTTTAAAATACTCTTGAATTGTCTCTACTACTTGGTCAGCAATAGATATCTGAGTATCCCCATCCAAGAAGGGTAGCAACCGATTCACAGCATCCTGCCCTTTAACTTTTTGTCGCTCGACAGCTAGAGCTAAAAGAGGCCAGGTTTCTCTTAAGCCAGAATTGGACAAAAAATTTCTTAAAATTTCTACGCTTTGTTCAATTGAACGGATACTCTCAATAAACCTAGATCCATTTGCTTGATTATGCTGATTAATTAGCCATAAAATTGTTTCCAAACTTACTCGAAGTTCTGGTATTAACTCCGAATGCTGCAACAGACGCTCCACAGTTTCAGCAGTATCATCAGGAACAAAGCGAACAGATGATTGATAGTTCTCTCTTGTTTGCCTACGTATTGCCGATGAAAGGACAGAATCGCCCTCATCTATCCTGATGTCTAAGCGGTTACTAGGTACTTGCATTTTAAGGAAGGCTATTATACGGAGACACCTCAACATTAGTATTAATTGCTCCGAAAGTGTCTTTGGTTCTGGCCAATTCCATACAACTTCCTTAGTAGAATGAAAAGGCTCATATATCCAAGGACTATCAAAAATTGTTTCAGCTAGTTCTGTAGCTTCAGCTTTAGAAATATCCCAAGCCTTCAACAATTTTTCAGCATATGCGTGTGAACGGAAAAATACCGAAGGTATGTCTTTTTTCCAGTATGACCAGTGACTTTGCAGTCGCTCCACCATCCATGAAGGCTCAGATTCATAGTGCAGCGCAAGGTTCAATGCAGAAAGCACAAAATTTTTCTGTTGATGTTCAAGCAAAGCATCAATTTTATTCTGAAAAAATTGTGTTGACCCAAAATGCTGACCATAGAGATTCAAAGAAACTTCCCAACAGGTTTCTGGTAAATCCTTCGAGCTAAGTTTACCTTCTAGAGCGGGGCATAGAAGGTCGCGCTTGTCTCTTTCA
>DASVUU010000710.1:0-1664 GCA_036386935.1 Cytophagaceae bacterium
GCAAAGCCAATCATTATTAAAAGGCAGATAATAGTTGCTTGTTTCTTCATTTATATGCCTTGTTTTGCGATTAGAAATCTGGTCGCTTGGAGAAGTTTATCATATGAACTAAAGACGCCTGTGGTCTCAATTTTATGAGCCATATTCGAAAATTCGGCACTGCGAGAATAAATTCTAAACCCGCCCAAAGCCGACAAATCTAAACGGGCAATTGGAGTCTTATTGACGTTATAAAAAACTAATTTCTTTACAGGGCCGGTTGAAGCGCCACGTGTAAGGAAACTCGCGAAACCTATCAATACCTTGTCCTGAAAAATTTGGAAATTTTCGGCGCTGTATTTTTCATTATAAAAAAGTTTTACGTCTGGCTTCAAGCTAAACAGTTCGAGGGGCTTTGTTCTATCTCTTTCTGCAATTGTAGCCATATCTTCGAGGTATTTTTCCTCTATGGTTAAAGTTTCGGTAATTGCTGCAGGAATGGTGTCGGGATGTGCCTTAATAAATCTATTGGCCGCCTCGTCATTCAGCTTCCCAGCCTCGAAGACCTTATTATCTACGAAATACTTAACAAAATAATCGTCTATCCCATAATTAGGATTCTCTTCTATTGACATACCAACCGCGACACCTTTAGAGGGGAACTGGATAGATTGATAATAAAATAGTTGATCATTTTTTTCCAGAATGGAACTTACGTAACGCAAGGTTCCTGTTAAAACTGGTGAACCATCAAGGGTTTTGATTGCGAAGGATCGACCTTTGAACATCGAACCGGACTTCTCCATTTTGCCAACTAGGGCTCCATCAATAAAAATGTCGCCCTTCTTAACTTTGACAACTTGAGCAGTACAAAAAGTACTTGCAGCTACAAAGAGCGTTAAAAATAAAAATCTCATCGTTTTGAATATAGGTGTAAATTAATGTTTCCGTTATACTTACTTCTATTGATAAAGTTTCCGGATTCTTCTGCGCTTATATTCGCTTAGGCATGTTACAAAATCTTTGAATCCTGGGGTTTGCGACGAGTATGAAGCCACTCGCATATTTGAGACAATAGCCCTGCAGACGTAGCGGAATCAAGGCAAAAAAATAGGTCTCCCCAGTGTCCCTCAATCAGGAGACTCTGGAAAGTACTAGTTGATACGAGTATAGGTAAGCTCAAGATCTTTTTCCCAGGTGGTGCCGTCTTTGCACATCTCGCCATGCCCAGTCATGGTATTAGGGTCGTTGAGTGTCAAGGTAAATCGTTGTGAAAAATCCGAATCGTTTCTCCACCAGGTTAAAACATTGCCATCAAATGCAACCTCATATTTCCGTGAAACTTTCCCCTCGTCGAAATAGAGCATAAATATTTCCGCTCTGGTATCGTCTGTTCCAAAAACAGCAACGCTGCCAGGAATTTTACCTTCAGTATTTTTAGCGTGCATGATTAGAAAGGCACCTCCTTCAAGCCACTTGAAAGAAGTAGTTCCATGCAGTACCATATCGGCGAGGTAAGGATGCTTTCCCACAGTTTTCCATTCGCCAAGTAAAACGCTAAGCGATTTCAAGGCCGGATTTTCTATTGATGCTTTATTTTTTGACTTTCCATATTTAGTGATATCTGCAAGGGAAGTGTAGAGAATTCAATGATTTCTTTTAATTCCAGACTCTTGAACAAGCGT
>DASVUU010000711.1:0-5420 GCA_036386935.1 Cytophagaceae bacterium
CATGGCCGCCATGCGTGGCGTTTTTCCGCTATAATTCGCTGCATGCCTCCAAAATGGCGTATCAACCGCCCATGGTTCCACTGTAACTACCTTTATCTTTTTATTGCCTTCTAGCCTCAATTCCTGACTGAGTGCTTGTCCGAAATTAAGGATACCCCCTTTGGTCGCAGCATAAGAAGCATGGTAAGCAAGAGGTGTTTCACTTTCTACGGAACCCATATTGATGAGCGTGCCATATCCCTGAGTCCTGAATTGTTTGATAGCACTGAAGCTTCCATAAATAAAGCCTTTTAGATTTATGTCTACAATCTTAGCTTGGTCTTCTAGAGGTATGTCCCAAAATTTCCCTATCACTCCTACTCCTGCCATATTTACCCACACGTCAATGTCTCCAAATTGCCTCACTGCAGACTCGGCTAACCGTTGTACATCAGCTTGATTACTTATATCCATTGTCACTACCAAAGCAGTTCCTCCTTTGGCTCGAACTATGCTTGCAACTTCCTCCAACAACTCGGTTCGTCTAGCAGCAAGCACTACATTGGCTTTATATTCTCCGAGCTTCTCAGCAACCCCTCGACCAAAGCCACTGGAGGCTCCAACGATAACAAAAGTCTTGCCCGCGGTCTTTCGCTGCCCTGATTTACCAAGCTCTGACGTTGCGCAACTGCCGAGGAATATCAGCACGAACAGGAGAGACATTTTAGAGGTAATGTGGCATTTCAACCTATTTTCTAAAACTGACGATAAGAGTTTGAAGGCGCGGGCAAAAGATTTCATAATATTTTGTTTTAGTAAATTAAGCTTAGGGATCCACCGCCCTAAACACTGAGAAAATAATTACTTTAAATCGAAATTGTTTTGGAATAGTGAGAGAAACTGCTGCAGAATCCGCTAAAGAGTTTGGCACTATAGTTCTTAAATATTTAAAATCATCGTCGGCTAACCGTATAAATAAATAAGTTTTAAGGATAAAGTATTGGGCGAATAGCTAGTTCAACATAAGCATCGATTACCTCAATGCAGATTGGCAATAAGCAATCTCTTTTGCCAAATCCAGAATTTGACTGCTCGAGGAAGGGAGTTGCAAAAATCTCGGCTGAAAACAATATGACGTCATTGTTTATTAGCTTTACAACGAAGCTTGGCAGAACTCATCAATTAGATATTTTTAACTAAAATGGCGAAGATTTTCATTACGGGATCAGCAGATGGCCTAGGACTATTATCTGCAGAGGCCCTCTTAGCAGATGGTCACGAAGTAGTTCTTCATGCTAGGAACGAAGCACGGCGCAAGGATGTGCTTAAAAAGCTAACTAGTGCAACTAATGTGCTGACAGGAGACCTCTCCAATATCGAGGAGACCGTGAGGCTTGCTGAACAAGTAAATGCCTTAGGAAGCTTTGATGCAGTCATTCATAATGCTGGTCTTTACAAAGCTACGGGACGAGAAATCTTCGCCGTCAATACCCTCGCACCATATATCCTCACTTGTTTAATTCAAAATCCTCAACGCTTAATCTACCTAAGTTCAGGATTGCACCTACAGGGTCGCGCTAGTTTGGATCAAATAAAGTTAGATGTAAATACCACGACCTATTCAGATTCAAAATTGCACGTATTGATGCTTGCCAAAGCTATCTCTAGAACATGGAATGATGTATATTCCAATGCAGTAAACCCAGGCTGGGTGCCTACAAAAATGGGCGGAAAAGGTGCACCAGACGATCTTAAAGAAGGCTATCAAACACAATTATGGCTGGCAGCAAGCAAGGAAGAAATCGCCAAAGTGAGCGGCAAGTATTTTTTTCATAAACAAGAGAGCGCTTATAATCCCGCAGCTGATGATGAAGTTTTTAGAAAACGTTTATTAGAATTATGTCAGCAGCTGTCAGCCGTTCCATTTCCACAATAACCACTCTCTTTGTACTATTATAGAGACACCGAGTTTAGCTTTAACTTCGGCAGACGATGCAGACCAGGACCTTGCAGCAGAGAAGCAAAAACTATCTTACCCCAACCGCGGTATGGCTGGTAGGAAAAGAGAAATCAGGAGTGAGTTTGGTATTAAAAATTACCGTGAGTGTATCTTTTCTAACGGATCCAGATCCATCTACAAAATTACTGGAAAACTTTTGTTCGGGAATTACAAAGGTGCCGCCATCTACCTTAGCAACAGTATTGAAACCTTCGTCATCTAAGTTTGTGATGATAATCGAATTCGAAACTCCCGGCTCGCGGGCGATGTTAATTGTATAGAAAGAAAAGTCCTTTTTGATCTTCCATGCACCCAAAAAAGGCTGAGTATAATTGGGAATGACAGGCTCATCATTATCCTCCGGTCGGCAGGCAATAAATAAGCACAATATTAGAACAAAGGTTAAGATGGTTCCCAGCCTCGGCAACTCGAATAAGTTTTTCATTTGGAATATATTTTAGATAAAACACTCTTTACCAAAAAGCTTGCCATATTGATGTCGAGGTTCGGTAGCAGTGCAGATAGACTTATGTTTCCTATATGTTGAATAGATCACATCATATCATAGAAATCAAAGTATTTAGTAAAAGATATTTCATTCAAACAAGAGCATAACTTAGCGGTCATGATAAATAAGCAATTGATCATTCTATTAAAGTTACTGACCTAATACAAATTTTAATGTGCATATTAACGCCTTTGTGAATTTTCGATTCATTATCGTTCAATGTAACGGTAGTCATAGGAGTCATTAATACGCACTTATGTAATAGTCGCGAAAATTAATTTTAAATACATTTCAATAAGGTATAAGGTATCCGTTACATCTTAGATATCCGTACACGTAATAGCGCGCCACCATTGTTTTTGATGGGTAACTCATCTATATAAATTTAGTAACGGTCAGTTGTTCCTAAGAAGATGTTAGTTTTATCACTGTCTTTCCATCTTGTTTAATGACAGCTAGCGTATCATAAGTAGAATTAACCATTGTTCGACTACCAGGCAACTAAGTGATCGCCCTGCCCTCTTTCACAGATGCACCTCTGTTGCCTGCCTAAAATTTAATGCCTCTATTTATCTATATTTTATACAAAATATAGTCAGTATTAATCGGCTCAATACCGCTGTTTCTAAAGTCCATGGCGATTTGTCCACGATGGTAGGTTGAATGATTGATAATATGAAACAATATGTCTTAAACTGAACTATCTATTTTTTGCCCTTTTAAAGTATAGCTAACCTTATCAAAGATATTGACATCGGAAAGAATTTTTAGGGTATGGCTATAGTTCCCGTTATCTATTTCTAGCCATCTTTCCATTGGGAGTAAATCCCATACACCGTGCAGCGTGTGAATAGGCATTATTCTGTTATTCCAAATCTGATGTGCATTTAAAAGATGACAAAAAAGAGCATTTGATTTCTCAGATGTTTTGTTAGATTCACTTATGAAAGTCGTCGCAATTTGTTGATTAAAATGATGGCTGTAGTCAAATAATTCTTTTAAGAAAGTACTCATATTTATATATGTTTGATGGCATATCGGCTTCAAAGTTTGCAATGGCGCCTTTTGAAAGCTACAATCGTATGCAAGGATAATGTTATTTCTCCTCATATAAATCGATCATCCTATGCCAGCCACTTTCGCAGAATGCGTCTGAGCAGTTCGTTACATTACTTCATGCGTGATATTTGCTAGTTTATTATTTCCCGTTTATTATTCTCCAATTTCTCTCGAAACTTTTGAATCTCTTCAGGTGTTTGCCTAACCCATTCTGTTACTTCTCCTATAATTTTTAACGGCGCCACAGAACGATATGAACGACTGGGATTGCCTGGGAATTTCTTATCTGTAAGATTGGGATCATTTTCATAGTTCCCTGTCGGCTCAATAATATAAACTCGTTCATCACCAAAACCATTTGCCAATGCAGCAGCAAGTCCTGCTCCGTTTACGAGCGCAGTGAAATAAATGTGGTTCATTTTTAGCTCAGACTTATAGTTAGATTTGCCCCCTGGTGTGAGTAAATCGTTGGTCTTCAAATTTGCTTTTGTCCCGTGATAAAATGGGCCTTTGTCAGTTGGATTGTACTGATAAGAAATTGCTAAGTTGTAATTCTCTTTTGCCTTTTCGGAGTCATTTAAATCTTCATAGCATTTCCCAATCTTAAAATAAAGTGAAGGCAAAGCACTATTAACTGTGTCATCATTTATTTTCAATGCCAACTTAAGAGCAGTTTCATGCCACCTTAACTGGTCAGAAACCTTTTCTTGACGGCTGGCTATATAGTGAGAGCCAATAAATTTTTCAAAATCATTTGTTGCCTGATTCCAAGCTTGGAGAAATAATTTACTAGCCTCTCGGGTTTTGCCTTTTTCATCGATTTCCATACCTTCAAGACAGAGTTTAATAATATGATTGAAGGGCGAGAATGCCATTGCTAACTGGATTGTGTAATTTTATTTTGCTTAATGTTTGTCTTGGTTCAGGGTCGCTGAATATGTTCCATCAAATTTATGTATGCAACGGTGTAGGCATTTAAAGACTTGCATGTCTAATGAGAAAATGTTCTTTGCAAACCTGTTGATTTAAAAAAGCCTCCTGTCTAACCGTAACAAACCTCCTATCACCAGAGATAGGTCCTTTCCTCATAAATTGAATGACATTCTTACCCGTCTCAACTTCTCTTTTGATAGTTTTAGTTTTGAGGGTATATTCTCATCAAACCCTTTAAACTAATCACTGTGCTCAAAATTGAGTAATGGCGAGGCGATCGTCTTCACTACTATTTACACCAAGTTGATCGTTTTGATATCTATATACGTTTAAATATTCTCAGCTGCATTCAACTTGTGTTTTATTACTATCTACATTAATTTTCCATCAAAACCATAGATTATGCAGCCTCGCGATATTTTTCAATATAAGTCTTATTTATTTACCATTGCATACAACATGCTCGGGGACATCGCCGCCGCAGAAGATTTAGTGCAGGATACTTTTGAAAAGTGGCTACAGTCTGACCGTGAAAATGTTAAACAAGTCAAAGCCTATTTGAGCCGCATACTCATTAATAAGGCGATAGATAAACTGGAAAAATTGGCCAAAGAGAGGGATGCCTATAAAGGGTTATGGATGCCGGAGCCATTGCTTACTGAAGAACATACAACTGACGATCATACGATGGAATATGCGCTACTTTTTCTGCTTGAAAAGTTGAATCCTTATGAACGTGCTGTATTTATTCTGAAAGAGGTTTTTTGCCTTTCCCACGAAGAAATTGCTTTTGCTCTTGGTCTTACCATAGACAATTGCAGGCAGATTCTGCATAGGGCCAAAGAGAAGGTCCGTTCACCAAAAAAACATCAGCAAGCAGAGATACAAAGACAGCAAGAGCTATTAGAAGCTTTTCTACAGGCTGTGTTTGAGAAAAACTTA
>DASVUU010000712.1:0-6806 GCA_036386935.1 Cytophagaceae bacterium
GGAGTAAAACCCTTGTATTATCATTTCAAGGCCGGCAGGTTAATATTCGCTTCAGAAATTAAGGCCTTGATGAATTCCGCTTTTATTAAAAAGAAAATAAATAATAAAGCAGTTTTTGATTTCCTTTCACAAGGACTTTCGGAATCTGAGGAAGAAGGATTTATTATAGGAATAAAGGAGCTGTTGGCGGGGCATAATTTTATATTCGACCTAAATAGAAAGGAATTCAGCACAACTAGATATTACAGTCTAAATATAACGGAGGGGTATCAACCTTACGACGAAGCTTTAAATAGAGGATATATCGATCAAATAAAAGATCTTACCGCTAAGGCGGTAAAATTGAGATTAAGGTCTGATATTCCTATAGGCGCAACATTAAGTGGTGGGATAGATAGTAGCTCAATAGTGTCTCTTATGGATTTGCTTGCACCCGGGGACCGCCATAAAATATTCACTGCAGTTTTTCCGAAAGATCCCTTAGATGAAACTTCTTGGGCCGCAAAGGTGGTAAAAGATAAAAGGCTATCATGGCATACTTGGGAGGCCAAGCCTTTGGACTTGCTAGACAACCTTGAATCATTGGTTTATACACAAGATATTCCTATAAATGGTATAGCCACCTATACGCATTTCGGATTAATGAAATTTATTAAAACCCAAAATATCCATGTAATATTAGAGGGTCAAGGAGCGGATGAGCTGTTTACCGGATATAATTCCCATATCCCCGCTTGGCTACTAGAAACATTAAAAGCGGGGCAGTTTAGAAAATTTATCAGAGACTTTAACTCTTTCCCTTCAACTGTAATGGACAGATCCACATTACTTAGAATGCTTTCAAAACATACTTTTGGGAATGGAATCTCCAGTGTGAACTTATTGAATATCCTTAAGAACCATAAGAAAGACTGGGCGCTGATTGATAATAATTTATGGAAATCAAATGTAGCAAGATTGGGAAAGGGCCGCCCTATCTTGCAGGGCTTGAACGCTACGTTAGAGAAAGAATTCACAGGGCAAAGGTTGAAATATTTACTTAAGGCGGGAGATCGAAACTCCATGGCATTCTCGATCGAAAGTAGATTACCGTTTTCGGACGATATTAACCTTATAGAACATATATTCAAGATTCCTGGCAATTATAAAATAAGAAACGGTTATACAAAGGTCTTATTAAGGGAAGCCATGAAGGGGATTATTCCTGAGGATATCAGATTACGCACCGACAAAAAGGGCTTTAGCACGCCGTCTTCCTTATTCATTAACAAAAGTGTTTTGAATGAATGTGCTCAATACGTTACCGGAGATATGGATCAGTTTTTCGACACGAAAGCTTTAAAAGGCATGATGAGTGGAGATCCTAGACTCCACCCTATTCATTCCGAAAAGCTTTGGCGATTTATTAGCCTAGCACTTTGGATGAAAGTATATAAACTAAATTGAGCAGTTTATTTTTTAAAAGTAGATTTTAGATAAAAATACATTGTCAGTAATTTAGAGTTTGATTTTGTAACCTTAAAATAGGGACGTTGTATGCCTCCGAAATCTCTAAAATATTTTTCTACTGGCATTACCATAGACCCTTCAAAGTCGAAAGACTTTAGTCCTTTTTCATATGCGACTTTTATTCCTTCCCAAATTAGTAGTGTCATCGCCCCACTATTCTTATAATCTGGATCGGTAGCTCCAACAAGATTATAAATTGTTTCACCATCATAAACGTAAAGGTGAGCAGCTATAATATTTTCGTTTTCCGTCACTGCAAGTAACTTTCCTATATTATTGAGTCTAGTCCAGGAGTAAATTTTTGTTAAATAATCTAAAGTAAAATGCATATCAAGCGAATTTTCCTGATAGAATTTAACAAGGGTATTATACAAAATAGTGACATCCTCTATCTCTATAACAGTCAAATGTTCTTCTGCCCTTTTCAAATGGCGTCTCACGTTTTTACTAAAATTTTCTTTAATATGGTCTAAGTTAGACACATCGGTTAATACATAAGTATACCGTGTACTTTGCTGAAAACTTGCCCAGTAAAAAGGCAACCAATTGGTAATTGCTGGTGAGAAGGTTTGAATAAAGTAATCAACTACAGGAAGCTTGCTGACTAAAAGCGTCATCATCTCTTTCTCATGGCTCAATCGTGTGGTATATTTCTGCCCTTTAGGATATTTTATCCAGGGCCCCATGTATGGTGTTAGTGGCGGTATGGTAATATATTTAAAAAATAATTTTCTTTTTATTACATAAGGCATGAAGGCTACAATTTCACCGCCGCGACATTCCATGACAACGTCCCAGCAATCGGGAGCCACGGTTTGTAACCAACCGTAGGTCAAAAATATAGGTATATCTTTTTCCTGCTCACAAAATTTCCTAAATAATTCTTTCTCACTCATCTAAATCTCCTTCCTAAATTCTGTTCTAATACTTTCAATTCCCCCAATCCTTTTCTTAAACTTCTGAAGGCTGATTTTTTCATTCCCATCCCCTTCTTTTGCAACACTGAGATCAATAAATTTAATATTCCGTCCCATGCAAAAATCATAAATATATTTGTGCAAAAGTATTACAGGACTAAATGAATTGAAACAAAAAAGGTGATGAGAATACCAGGTATATAAAATATCGTCGCTCATTTTTACGGAAATATTTGCTGCTGCAATCGATTCATCTTTATCTAGTACAACAAACAAGAAATATCTATCGGGAAACATGGCTGTAATTCGTTGCAAATCCATTAAGCTAACAAGACCTCCGTAATTTCTTTCAGCACGGCATTCAAGAATAAAGCGATATACAGCTTCCAACTGTTCATGCCCCAAGCATTTTGTATGAAAGCCCGCATTTAACGACCGGTTCATTCTACCTAATTGACTAGGGGCGATTTTGCTTTCAAAGTCATTACCATCAACAGGTATATAGTAATTACACAAATTTTCTAGACAATAGAAATTAGCTAGTAGCAAACATTCTTTAGCTATTGATATTTTTGCGGATTGATAAAAATCAGGGAGAGATCTGATTGATAGGGTTTTTATTCCAAGTTCTTTGAAGAACAATTCTACTTTAGTAACAATATAAGCAAAGGACCATTTATCGAAGAAAAGCATTTCAACGAAGCCAAAAGGAGCCTTAACTGCGGTGGTAGCAACATTATTTACTACAAAAAAAGTAAAAAGCCCTTCTACAGACTCGTTCTCCTGATTTAATAGGTAAAAAGTATAAGAGCATTCTGCTTGATAACTCTGGAATGCTCTTTCATGCACCAAGATGTCAGGTACCAAAGGTTTATAACCTTTTTCATTGTTCACCTCTACGGAATAATGTTTAGCTCCACTTCTGGTGGGAGGATATGTTGCTTTAGCTTTAATTACTATTAATTTTAAAGTTGATCATTCCTTATTGTTATATAATGCCTGCATGCTCATTTAATGCATTTTCTGAGTAATTTTAAGTCGAATTTAAATTTAGAAAAATTGAGGCTTATTTTATTCTTTTTCTTCTTCTTAGCACAGCTCAATAGCTTTGGCCAATCTATTTATCAAGACAAAGAGGTTCAGAAAGTAATACAACAAGGATTAGATAAAACCTACAACTTTCAGTTTTATGAAGCTGAACTACTATATCAGGAGGTTAGGAAACAACATCCAAACAGCCCCGCCTACAATTTTTTAATGGCTGTGAATAACTATTGGCGTATACTTCAGGAAAATAAGTTTAAGGAAAAATCTAAAGAATATCTTAGTTATCTTGAATTGGCACTCAAACAAACAGAAAAGACTCTAGAAAAGGACCCGAAAAATCTTGAAGGGATTTTCTTTTCTATGATTATCCATAGTAGTTACACTCTCTACCACACCCGCAATAAAGACAACCTTAAAACGATAGGCTCTGCAAAACAAACTTATAATTTTATGAAGCAAGGTTTTAAGTTGAAAGAAAAATTTGCCGACTTTTATTTTTCGACCGGAATCTACGATTACTACGTGGTTCAATACCCCGAGTCTAATAGTGCGTTCAGGCCCTTCATGTGGTTTTTTGCGTCTGGAGATAAGCAACGCGGATTGAGTGAATTGGAGATTGCTTCCAAACAGGCAATATTTGTGAGGACTGAATCAATGAATTACTTATCAAATATCTATTTAAAATACGAATCTAAGCCAGCTCAGTCGCTTGTATATATAAGTCAAATCGCTAAGAAATATCCTAACAACTTTTACTTCACAGTAAAGCATACTGAAGCGCTGATAGGTGCGGGAAAATATGAAGAGGCAGAAAAATATATTTTGCCGCTCTACTACAGTGGCCATCGTTTTTTTGAGATGGCCTCATTTGTGTTTAGCGCCGAAGTGTACGAAAAGTACAGAAATAAGCTTGATGCCGCCAAAATATATTACCAAAAAGCAGTCAATGCCTATTCGAAAGTAGATGCTCCCGTAAAAGATTACCTTAGTTTTGCCTATTGCGGCTTAGCCAGAATTGCAGACAAACAAGGGGATAAAAAAAGTGCCAAGGATTATTATGAAAAGGCCCTCAAGGTTGCGGAGTATAATTGGGTGAAAAAAGAGGCCAATGAATATTTAGACAGGGATTAGTCTAAGCAGGATTTAAAACATTAAAATTAATCAACAAATGAATCTAACAGAACTAACAGCAATTTCGCCAATAGATGGACGATATAGAGGTCAGCTAAAAAATCTTGCTCAATATTTTTCTGAATATGGTCTTATAAGATATCGGGTACTCATAGAGATTGAATATTTTATCGCCTTGTGTGAACTACCTCTCCCGCAATTAAGTAATTTTCCTAGTGCCTCATTTGAACAACTTCGGGAAATCTATAAGGAGTTTACAGAAGCCGATGCGCTGGAAATAAAGGAAATCGAGAAAATAACCAACCACGATGTAAAAGCTGTCGAATATTTCTTAAAGCACAGATTTAAGAAACTAAATCTTTCCCAGTTTGAAGAATTCATTCACTTCGGCTTGACTTCCCAAGACATCAATAATACATCTATACCATTATTGCTGAAAGAAGCATTAGAACAAGATATTCTTCCCTTGCTTTATATCGTCGAATTATCTCTGAAAAAACTAGGAAACGACTGGAAGAAAATACCAATGCTCGCCCGCACGCATGGCCAACCGGCAAGCCCCACGCTTCTAGGCAAGGAAATCCTGGTGTTTCATGAGAGAATTGAGAGACAACTTGACCTTCTTAAGAAAATTCCTTATTCCGCAAAATTTGGGGGTGCCACCGGAAATTTTAATGCTCACTATGTTGCCTACCCCGAAATCGACTGGATTGACTTTGCCAATGATTTTGTAATAAATAGGCTATCTCTTTCTAGAAGTCAATATACTACGCAGGTAGAACATTATGACAATCTTGCAGCAATCTGTGATAATCTAAAACGAATTAATACAATCTTGATTGACCTAAACCGAGATATGTGGCAATACATTTCTATGAATTATTTCACTCAGAAGATAAAAGAGGGTGAAATAGGTTCGTCCGCCATGCCTCATAAAGTTAATCCAATTGATTTTGAAAATTCTGAAGGAAATCTGGGTATGGCGAATGCGATATTAGAACACTTGTCTGCAAAGCTACCTATTTCAAGGCTACAGCGAGACCTTACAGATTCTACCGTGCTTAGAAATCTTGGAATACCGTTATCCCATATTTATATAGCCCTAAAATCACTTACTAAAGGACTGGCCAAAATCGAAATCAACAACCATGCTATTCAAGACGATCTCGAAGACAATTGGGCGGTCGTTGCAGAAGGCATTCAAACGATATTACGACGAGAAGGATTTCCAAAACCCTATGAGGCTCTAAAAAATCTAACTAGAAAAAACGAAAAGATAACGAAAGACTCTATTCATTTATTTATCGATGAGTTAGAAATCTCCTTAGAACTAAAGAAAGAGCTAAAAAATATTTCACCATTTAATTATACAGGAAAACATCTAGTTTAAAATTTATAGGTTTGGAAACAAAAATTGCCGGAACTTCGAAGAATATTTATATCTATTTCGTTCTATTAGTATGCTTATACATTTATTACAGAAGTACTCACATTACATTTGGAGATGGAATCGTGTTCATGTATACAATAGCTAAGGGCTATGACATTTCTACAACAGCTACGACGCATCTTTTATACATCAACTTCTTAAAGGTAGTAAATGATAGCCTTCCCTTCTTCGACAGTGTTGCTAAGGCTGTTGGAGTCTCAATAATGTTTTCCATCTTCACTCTTTCATTAGTTTATCGTAGCTCTTATATTTTAACTGAGAATAGAATAGCCTCAATAATGTCTACTCTCCTTTTAGGATTGTCATTTACCTATTGGAGGCAGACAGAAATTATTGAGGTTTATACAACAAACTGTTTTATAGTTTCTCTGTTGATCTGGGCGGTACTAAAGAAATATAATTCAAAAAATTTTAGTACCCCAAATACTGGAATAATCCTAGGGCTTTCGCTGCTGATTCACATTCAAAATATCTTATTAATACCTTTCTATATTTTTCACCTGATTAATCACAAAAAGGATAAAAAATATATTATTATTGGCCTTGCTTCCTTCATAGTTCTGTCTTCGATTTTATTTGCAATTCCTTTACTATTTGACAGCAACTCGATTACCTCAATTTTCTTTTTAGACGAGCGCTTTAAAGCAAAGGCAATTGCTTTTGATTTGGCCATTATTTCTAAGGGCTTTTTCAGAAGTATACTGTACTTCCTTTACAACTATATCTTCTTCATATTTTTCATGATACATGGG
>DASVUU010000713.1:0-4476 GCA_036386935.1 Cytophagaceae bacterium
CTGCTGAAAGCATCACAGAACTTAGCATTGCTGACTTGAGCGGAAGGGTGTTATTACAACAAACATTGGCATCTGATGATAGGTCTACACAAGTAGATGTGTCACAATTGACCAAAGGCTTGTATATTATCACAGCAAAAGGAAAACAAAATGTGCTGGTGACTAAGTTTTATAAACAATAACAACATATTAATCGTAATCAAGAGAGCGTTAATTAGACGCTCTCTTTTTTTTATATGTTAAATTATCCTATTCCTTGAACCAAAACCAATAAATAAAAATGGGACAAAACTTTGCAGTATTACGATTTGCGGCATTTTGCCAAAAATCCAATGCCGCATTCGGTCGCGAAAGCTATCTAATGAGGCAGAAATTGTGTCAATTTGTATTGTATCTTGCGCTTGCGGCGGGTGGGACCTTTCTTCCGTCTTCTTCTCAAGCACAGACCTTCAAAGCAGTGCCTTTAGATGGCGGCGGCCATTTGAGTGGGTTTGCGCAGTCTCAGGGCCGTATATACGCGTATGGCGACGTATTCGGCGCATGGCGCACAGACAACGGCGGCAACAACTGGACCTACCTCAATTGGGATATTCCAGGTGGCGATGTCGTGGGTTATGCAATGGCAGCCCAACAGGACAATGCCGACGTGGTGTACTACTCCAGCGGCAGTGCGCTCTACAAGTCCATAGATGGTGGCACCAATTGGAACAAGCTTCTAGGCGACCTTAATTGGTACGCCCAGGATGGCTACTACCAGCGCGTGCGTGGCGCAACGCACCTTGTGATCAATTCGGGCAACTCCCAGGAACTTTGGCTTGCGAGTCCGCGAACCGTCGAAAATAACGGAACGCTGTGGAAATCTTCTAATGGTGGCACAAGTTGGAACAAGATGGGCGGGGGCACCTTTGAGGCCGGTACTAACAGGGCGCTCACTGTATTCCAGAGTGTGATCTATCCCAGCCATATCTGGGTGGGTACAGAGAAGGGCCTCTATGTTACCAACAATGGCGGGACCAGCTTCCAGAAAGTCACCAGCGATGTCAACGTGGGCATGATTAAGCAATTCTCTACTGGCACGTATGCTGGAGTTTTGTTGATCAACCGTGGCCCGTTTTGTTGCAGCGACAATGGTGTGACCCGCATTACTTCTACCAATTATAACGACATCACTAAGTACACAGGTTCTATACCGACTCAGGTCAACCTGGGCTATCCGACGGGTCTTCAGATATTCTCCGACAATACGGCGACCGCCTGGAACACCGGCGGTGACGTCCAAGGTTTCAGCACTGACGGTGGCCAAACCTTCGTAAGGCGCAACACCACGCTCAACACCACCAACGTACCTATTTGGACAACTGCCGCTGCAATGGACGCGAAGGATCATCCCGATTATGGTACCGATCAAGTAATCCAGGTGGGCAACGATCCCAACACATGGATGATCACTGGAGGTGGAGCAATAATGAAAACGACTGACAAGGGCCTAACCTGGAGCTACCTGCCTAACGGCAGCGGTATTGCTGCGGTTAAGACTTACTTGTCCGGCGTTAGCCGCTATGATGCCGACCGTATGTACATCACGGCGTCCGACATAGGCTCGGCCATTGTGACCGATGGTGGTGCCAGCGGCACAGCTACCTACAGCTCGAACAAATCATTTAACGGTCTTCATAGCACCTTCCGCATAATGGAGGGACAGAGCGCCCAGAACCTGGTGTTAGCAGGCACCAACCAGGGTGCCAGCTCCAACCTCATAATGAAATCATCGGACGGTGGCGCCAGCTGGAACACGCTTAACTTAAGCAGCAGCGGCCTGCCCGCCTCAAGCGACGGAATCGCCAAGTCGGTGATGTCTTTCACCGACGCGAACGATTATCTGGTTGTTCTGGCAGAGAGCGGCACACCAGCGCAGCGGGTCTACCGTACCACGAACGGCGGTGTGAGTTTCAGCCCGGTTGCTGGATTGCCTGACAACATGCCCACCGGCGGCCGCTACGGCCCTCAGAACGCTTTCATAGAGCGCGATGCAACAGACGCGAAAGTGCGCTACTTTGTGGCGCGCGGTCAGCAGTTCTACAAGTCCACCAATAGTGGGGCCAACTGGAGCCCAACGGCCAATCGTCCATTTGGAGGTGACTGGGTATGGGGCCTAGTAGCCGATCCAATCCGCTCTGGGAACCTCTGGGCTGCTGGGGATGACGCAGGCATCAAGTATACCACTAATGGTGGGGACACTTGGACTGCTACCGCGAAATACTTCAAAGCCAAATACGTGGCAGCCTACAATGGCAAGATCGCCATCTGGGGCCAGGAAGCGAACGATCCGGTGCAACGTCTTTGGTATTCCGATGACAATGGAACCACCTGGTCGGTACAGACCACTGCCGATAAGAACTTCCATGGTGTTCAGGGCATTACCGTGGACAGCAAAGGTAAGATTTGGGTGAGCTGGAACTCGGTTACCGTTGTTACTCCTAGTTCGTTAATTACTGAAGTTAGTGATGCGACTCTTGAGAATTCAACGTCTATCTATCCTAATCCAACACAAGGAATTGTATCATTAAAGATCGAAAATGATGACCAAGGTCTGCACACAGTAGCAATTTATAATGTCGCTGGTCAAAAACTTGCTACAAGTCAAGTTATGAAGACAAGCTACACCTTTGAAGTACCGGTTAATTTAAGTGCGTTTCCAAGTGGTGTTTACTACATAGAAACGATCAATACACATTCACGATCTTTCAAAAAGGTTGCGAAGTATTAATATCATTTTCAATGTCTTTCAAAAATGGCCAATTTTATTGGCCATTTTTTTTTGTAAAAAGACTTGACCAGAGAAGCTTACCAAAACAGATGTTAGCGAAGATTTGCGATAGGCAGAATTTAGCAGAAATATATGACTTATAACATCACCTTCATCGACTCTAACAGAAGCCGTAAGATGGCTAACATATAATCACAAAAACGCCGTGCCTGTCTTCCTACTTTTAAGAAATTTATGGGTTGACGATAGCGTATAGCTATATGACGTTAGATGACGAGGTTAAAACTATAGTAATTAAATAAGGGCGCAGTGTCTGTTACCATTATTTGTAAATGTTTTATCCTAAATGGAGTCGCGAGAGAAAAATTATTGTCGTAGTTTCTGTTTTCTATATTGTAAGTGGATGGGCTGCTGTAACTGAACTGCGAAAAAGTGCAAGATACATTTGCGCAATGTATATAACCGTTATAAAGATTAAACTATTCAATTCCAAAGACATAACATTCAAACGTTACAAGTTCATTGCACCAGAAACTAATTATTGGGTTAGAAGGAGAAAACGCGACAGTCGATAGAAGTACCAGTTAGACCTTGACCGCGACGGCATGTACGAAAATCCGGTTGTTTAATTAAGTAGTATTAAGGAATTAGAATTTACAGGCTTTGTGATGCCAAGGCGTAAATACTACATTACGAGGTTCCCTTCCGATGTAGTGCTTCTGAAGTGACATAAGCTTTTGCAATAAGTGAGGTTTTTAACAGCCTAGCATTGGCAATGGGTATCTTTCGGATCTAAATGTGAATATGTTATCTTCACCTTTAATTTTATGACCTTAATCTTCTATTTGGCACCGCTCGTTTCTGTGTGACACTAAAAAGCCAATCTTTGGATATAAAAAATCTAGCCAATAATCTTTCGAGGAGGCATTAGAATAGTAATGCCTCCTAAAGCGAAAGGATCTTACTCAGGTCTGAAATTGTTGGACATAAGTAACATGTTTAAATGACTTATTTGGTTATTCAAGAATCACTTTACCTATGCTCACACCGTTTGTATGATACATTTTTACCACATACATTCCAGGATCTAATTTCTCAAGGTCGACGATTGTTGTGTGGCATGACAAAGTCGTTGAAAAGACTTTTTCACCTGCCATAGAATATACATCTACTTTGCTATCTAGAATCGGCACAGTAATGGTAACAATACCTTTACCAGGGTTTGGGAAGATAGTAAAGATAGCTTCAGAATTGGAAGCACTTAGTTCCGTAATAGTAGGGGAGGTTAGTATCCTTGCAATTCTATTTCTTCCTATTCCATTATAGCTAGTAAAATCTCCTCCAATAATCAATTTGCCATCTCTTTGAAGTATCATGGTTTCTATTATTCCATTTCGGTTATTTTTAATATCACGCATTGTGCCAGTACCTGGGTCAAAGCTTGCATCTAAGCTTCCGTCGCTATTGAGCCTAGCTATATTCATTTTAGGATTGGAACTGTTTCTAAACCAAAAATCACCCGCGACAATCACCTTACCGTCACTTTGTATGGCTATAGCTTTAATCTGATCCTCCACTTCTATGCCTGGTTTGAAGGTCATGTCTAAGCTCCCGTCACTGTTCAGTCTTGTTATTCCATATCGTGAAAAATCATTGTCATACATCGATGATTGTCCGCCCACTAAAATCTTTCCGTCGCTTTGAACAGC
>DASVUU010000714.1:0-17290 GCA_036386935.1 Cytophagaceae bacterium
CGGGGTTAATGCCCAAAAGTGGAAGTCGAATTCTTTCTATTGGATCCGCCGGTGACAATAGCTTTTCGCTATTGTTGAATAATCCTCAATTGGTTGTAGCTGTAGACATTAATCCAATTCAATTGTATCTGATTGAATTGAAAAAGGCCTGCTTTCTAAAGTTGGATCGGGAAGAAACCTTGGCCTTTTTGGGGTTTAATGAATCCCTCGATAGATTAGCCCTGCTTTCAAAGATTGAAACCGAATTGAGCGACGAAGCTGCTACCTATTGGAGGGCTAATTCAGAGCTATTGAAATTGGGAATCATCAGCCAGGGGAAATTTGAAAAGTACTTTATCTCTTTTAGTAAAAAAATACTCCCATTGATACATTCAAAGAAAAAAACACTGGAGCTGCTAAGGCCTAAGGATAAGCTAAAGCAGGAGTTGTATTATCAAAATAGCTGGAATACATGGCGATGGCGTCTATTATTTAAGATTTTCTTTAGCAAATATGTAATGGGTAGGTTTGGCCGAGATCCAGAATTCCTTCGAGAAGTTAATCTAACGGTTTCAGACTATATATTCAATAAAGCCGAAAAACATCTAAAGAGTACCCAAGCTAAGAATAATTTTATGTTAAGGTTTAATCTTACAGGCAACTTTGGTGATTTGTTGCCCCATTACCTTGAGGCTTCAAATTATGCCGTAATAAAGGCTAATATCCATAATCTTATAATTAGAAAGGGGTATGCTGAAGATGTTATCAAAGAGTTTGGAACTTTCGACAGTATGAATTTATCCAATATCTTTGAGTATATGCCTAAGGAGGTATTTTCCCAGACCGCACGAAAACTGCAATTGGCACTAAATAAAGGAGGAAGAATGGCATATTGGAACCTCATGGTTCCTCGAAGCGTATCAGAAGTTTTCCCAGAGGCGTTGGTTTATAAAAAAGAGCTGTCTGAGAAATTGACGAATGACGACCGAGGATTTTTTTACAATCAGTTTATAGTTGACGAAAAATTATAGAGATGGACAAAGATTTATTAAACACCATCTTTTTAGCCACTTGTTTCCTCAGCCTTTTTGGGGTTGCAGAGTTTCTATACCATAGATAAAAGGTTAGGGCAGAGTTTACGAGGAAGATTGTACATGTCGTTACCGGCCTGCTCTCCTTGTTATTTCCCCTTTTGCTGGCAAATCATTTGCTAGTCCTTTTTCTATGTGTAAGTTTTGGAGGAATACTTATTGTTAGTTTAAAATATAAACTACTAAGATCTATCAATGGAATAGATCGACCCTCTGTTGGTAGCCTTGCTTATCCGGTTTCTGTTTATTTTTGTTACCTAGCTTACGACCACTTTGGTCATAACTATACGTTTTATTACCTGCCTATTCTAATCCTTGCCATATGTGACCCGCTTGCAGCCTTATTTGGTAAACAGTGGCCCTTGGGAAGATATAGCGTAGGGAACGAAAATAAGACGTTGGTAGGATCGGCCTTTTTCTTCATTAGCGCTTTTATTATATCTGTTATTTTTATTTTTCTCAATACGAAAAACACAGAAAACTCTACTTTAGACAATTTTCTTGCAGCCGGCGTAATTGCTTTGGTATCGACCATATCAGAAGCAGTTAGCGGTAAGGGATTGGACAACCTGACCATACCCGCCTCGGTGGTTTTTGTCTTGATTTTAAATAACCTAATATTTTAAGATCTCCACATGAGCAGTCACAAAATTATTAAGACACGCCCGGGAGACGCCGTATTTGGTGATTTCGAAGAGCTACCTAGACTTATATATCCGAAGGATAGTTTAAGGTTTGCCATCCCGGAACGGTTAAATGAGGAATTTCTCATTTCATGTTTCATGCTAGCAGACGACCACACATCAATTGCTAGGATCGCCTTGTATTCGAATCCTCAATTAAGATATTTGGGAAAAAAGACTATCTGCTTAGGTAATTATGAATGTATCAATAACATAGACGCAGCAAAGGCGATATTAAACCATGCCCTACGAGAAGCTCAAAATATGGGGGCTGAATACGTCCTCGGGCCAATGGACGGTTGTACTTGGGATAACTACCGGTTCTGCACCAATAATGACTATCGGCCTTTTTTTCTTGAACCTATCAACCCTATCTATTACAACGATCATTATGAATCGGTTGGCTTTGAAGTAATAGCAAAGTATTTCACCAGCATAGATCAAGCTCTTAAGTATGACAGTCCAGAGATAGTTCAACGAGCGAAAGAGTTCAAAGACAGGGGGGTAGTATTGCGAAGCATTGATTTGGAACAATATTCACGCGAGTTAGAAAAGCTCTATCCTTTTTTGCTAGAAACATTTAAATCAAATTTTTTGTACACGTCAATAAGCCAAGACTGCTTTTTAAAAAAATATTTGGCTTCTGAAAGATACATAGATCCTCGATTTGTTCTTATAGTAGAAGATAAAGAAGGCAACACAGTAGGCTTATTTTTTTGCGTACATGATCATTTTGACAAAAGTGGAAAGACGATGATCGTCAAGACGCTGGCTAGGCATCCAGATAAGAAGTGGAAGGGGCTGGGTCATGTAATGGGCAATGAAATCACTAAACGTTGTGCCTCCAATGGCTACACCTCCATGATCCATGCCTTGATTTACGAACAGGGCAGCTCAATAAATCTTTCAAAAAACTATTCAGGCAAAGTGTATAAGAACTATTGTCTTTATGGAAGGAATATAATCAATTAGGTAACCGTTGAAATTGAATACTAATCATAATATCAGTGAACTCTTTTTTGCTGCGGCACGAAAGTATCCGCACCGACTGGCTATCATACATAAAAACCATGACATTACCTTCTGTCAATTGGCTGAAGCAGTTGAGTGTACTGCAAATTATTTTCATTCTAAGGGAATAAAAAAGGGAGATAGGGTACTTGTTTTTGTTCCTATGAGCATAGATCTATATCGAATAGTTCTTGCATTATTTAGTATGGGTGCCACCGCAGTTTTCCTTGACGAATGGGTAAACAAAAAAAGAATGGAGGAATGCTGTAAAGTGGTCAATTGCGACGCCTTCATAGGGATTTTTAAAGCTCGAGTTTTAGCTTGGTTTTCTTATGAGCTTAGGAAGATACCTATTAAGTTAGGAGTCAAAGGGCGGCTTTCTGGGGATTGGGATAAAAACAGGTATCCTCTAGAAGTTGAAAGGAATTATACTGCGCTTATTACCTTTACGACTGGCAGTACGGGGATACCGAAGGCAGCTAAACGGACCCACCATTTTTTATCAAAGCAGTTTGAAGCACTCAACGACAAGCTAAGCCCTGAGGAAGATGATGTGGACCTTACTGCGCTCCCAATTGTTCTTTTTATGAATCTGGGGAATGGAGTTACCTCTGTCATACCGGAATTCAAGGCAAGCCGTCCTGACAAGATGGATCCCTCTAAAATAACTAGACAGATTCAGAAACATCAAGTAACTCGGATCATCGCATCTCCTTTTATTGTTAAGAGGATTTCACTGTACCTTTCAAAAAATAACCTCAAACTACAAAACATCCGGAAGATATTTACCGGTGGCGCGCCAGTTTTTCCCCATGAAGCGGAACTATATAAAAGGGGGTTCCCTGATATGGATATAGAAATAGTTTACGGATCAACGGAGGCTGAGCCAATCAGCTCGATCAAAGTAAACGACTTAGTAGCAGACAAGGACTTTTTGTTTAAGACTGGGCTTAACGTGGGATCAGTGTACCAGAAAGCAGAGGTTAAGATCATTAACATAACCGATGAAGCAATAACGGTTAAAGATGAGATAGAATTACAGGAGCTTCCTCATGGATCGATTGGGGAGATCATTGTGAGGGGGGATCATGTCCTTACTGAATATATTAAAAACCCACAGGCGATAAAAAAGAACAAAATTTTTATAAATGAGAAGTGCTGGCACCGCACTGGAGACAGCGGCTATTTGAATGAATCTGGAGTCCTATATCTTACGGGACGATGTAATATGATCATCGAGAAAGATGGAAGGTTAATTTCACCGTTTCTGTATGAAAACTATTTTCAAAGTTTGCCAGGTGTAAATATTGGAACAATATTGATGATTGAAGGAAAAATTGTTTTTGCATTAGAATTGTGGGATCACGAAAGAAAAAAAGTTGTTCTTCTGGCATTGGAGTCGCTGCCTGTCAAAGCTGCTAAAGTCGCGTTTTTGAAAAAGATCCCGAGAGACTTACGACATCATTCAAAAATCGATTACAGCAGATTGTTGCAGATGCTCGATTGAAAACAGCAGTAGGCAGGAGGGTTTGGTCAACCGGGAAAAGTGAGGATATCGGTAAAGGTTGCATACACAAGTTTACAATCAGCTAAGATACTACTCAAATGATCTATTGGTTAAGCAACAGTTTCGAGTATTTATAAGCCTTTCGAAATCATTTATTATTTAATCAACAGTTTTGATAACCAAACCAAATTGATCCTCAAAATAAGTTAATCGGGCTTTAATTATACAAGCTTCCTACAGAACCTACCAAAAGACAAACCAAATTTTTTGAGATCCGTTGATTGAGGATATCAATTGCTAATTTATGTATTACCTCGGCTATATCAGCGCTGAATCCATGCCCTTCAATGAAATAATTATTACAGACATTCTCAATAAGAGCCGTAATAACAATCCTCAATTAGGCATCACAGGCATCCTACTACATGTAGAAGGTTGCTTGCTGCAGCTGTTAGAAGGCGATAGGGAAAATGTTGAAAAGCTTTACAACAAGATATCGCAAGATAGCCGACATACTGCTATTGTTCGATTAATAGAAGGAGAGCAGGAGCGCAGGTGTTTTGAAGATTGGTCAATGGGATTCAAATCGCTAACTATTGAAGAATCCATTGCTTTAAACAACTATCTTGACTTAAGAACTGGGAAATGGAAATCTATTGAAAGTAGATTTGAAGACAGATTAAATCCTATTCTTATTTTTTTGAAATCTTTTTATCTGGGGGATATCGGTGTAGGAGAGGGTACCTAAAAATTTTTATAGGGTATTAAAGGTCTGAATTTATTGTGGGTGAAAAGGGAAGATCCCGCTCTCTTCAGCTCATGTAAACATGGTCTCTTGCTGCATTCACAGATTGTGTTTCAATAGAATTTCGCCCTCGCCAGGAGGGTCTCGCCCCAACGTTGCTTAGTAACACCCTGTATACGCAAGTGAATTTTGTCTCTAGTGGATTCTGCATCAAGCTCAGACAGCAAATCTATAGGATTGGATTGGAGAGTTTTTAATGATCGAAGTGACGAGATTTATTGGGATCCATCTAAGGATACTTACCCTTCTTGCATTGTTGTTCTTTCAAGAAAAGAGGTCCCTGCCGGATGACAGCGTTGGAGAAGCCGTTGGTGTCCTTCAGTAGAGCCTTAATTTATTAGCACCAAGATTAATCAATGCCCACTTTTGTTCAAAATTCTTCTAGCGAAGACAAGCCTTAATGGTGAACAACATCCCTATTGATTCGAAGGTATTCTGTATGCCTAAATCGGGATAATCTCGTTGGAATTGTGACAGATTTGTTGTTTGAGCAAGCTGCAGTTTCGACAAGGCACATTTGATAAATTTGCACTACGCGCCTGAGCGAGCTTCGCTTACGCGAGTTCCAAATGTGTCTTGATTTTTTTGCTAACTTTTTTTATCAATGCCTGCCCCGATGGCTATCGGGGAAAAAAAGTTAGGCCAGTCCGGCGAGGACGAAGTTCTATTGAAAAGCAATTTCACTTTAAGAAACGTAAATATCATTCTCATAGTTAGTAATAGCGGCATCCATTAAGATCCGTATTAGTGTATCGAGGAGGAGCTGTAAGAATTTGCCCGTTGTAAGGGTATTCACTCTTCTTGCAATGTTGTTCTTTCAAGAAAATACGTCCCTGCAGGATGAAAGCATTGGAGAAGTCGTTGGTATCCTTCGATAGAGCCTTAATTATTAGCACTAAGACTAATCAATGTCCACTTTACTATTAATTAACGGTTATTTCGCCTACTCTACACTTAGCTAATCAAAGTATTTAGCAATCTTATTTAATTCCGTTTGAATCTCATGCTGCTTCATTTCTCCCGCCAATAAAAAGGATCGCTTGGTATGATCTAATTTGGTTTGAGACTGGCTTAGATCTGTGCTTAGTTGATTGATTTGACTTTTTAGGAGTGTAATCTTTTGTGTCAAAACCTGCAACTCTTCTACCTTTTTTTGTAGGTCAATTTCTTTTTGATGAAGCTCCTTTTTGTATTGCTGACCATGGGCGGTCTGAAAAACATTGAGGTCTCTTCCAATAATATTTAAATACTCTCGACCGGTAGCTAGAAGTTTATCCTTTGTTAATCCTGAACTTTTTAGAATATTAAACGCTGTCTTGTATTTTATATTCTCGTCCACGATGTCGTCTATATCTACCTTGGCATCTACAAACTCTTTATAGTCTGCTCCTACAAATAATGGATTTTCATTATTGGCTTTTTCAATCAGTTTTTCGAAGTACTGTACATGCTCCCTGAGAGGCATGCTTGTATCGATAGGTGCAGCAGGAGAGGGAGTATTTGGTTGCGGAGGACCCTTGACAGCTTTTTCGTCGATTAAAGGATGGTGAACGTCCTCAACTTTCGTGGGAACATTCACATCCTGTATCTTATTATCGACGGGCTTCTTCTCCGGCTTTTGCTCAGGGTCGAACTCTATAAATGGCGTCAATAATTGCTTTAAAAAGCTCATCCCTTTTTATTCAATTGAAGTAAAAATCCAATGGTGAAATTAGAATCCCAATCAAATACGAACGTATCTGTCTTGGTGACATCCACAAATGCTTTATATATATTCAAGCCTGAGGCCATCTTTTTATCTGCTGCTTTGTATGAGTCAGGCGTGTTTAAAACTGTATATCTTTCTTCGCCTTTTCTCGTCTGTTTTGCAAGTGTATAAGGTACACCGCCGATGATAAATGCTACATTTCTCTTTCCCTCTGGTATCTTGTTGATTCCTGCTTTGACTTGATTATAAACTTCTTCGTCAGAAAGTCCTTTTTCAAAATATTTTGCTCCAGGCAGCTCGATTGTTTTAAGCGATCCATTTTCCTCCCATGAAACTTTGGTATTTCCCGAACCTATGTCTATCACATACGAATTGTCAGCAAAGGAGGAAGGGAGCGTAGACTTTAGTGCAAGCTGGGCTTCTTGCTCGGGAGTTACATTGTTTACGATATAGCCCATCTTTTTAAGCTCATTTCCTATAACGGTTGTCTTAGGTTCTTTCTGCGCGCCTGAGGAGACTACAAAGTGGATGTTGTTTTTTGCCACCCCTTTATCAAACATTCCAGCGATGTATTTTTTAAGGCCTGCTCTTATGTCTTCGGTCGTTGCTAATCCTTCATAGGCGAGTGATTCACCAAAATCTTTTGAGATAATCTTCCACCTATTCTGTTTGTCTAGATTAATCACAAAGGAATTGAAGCCTGTTGCACCTAACTCTACCACCCCCTTTAATGTGCCATTTTGCGGCTCCTCTGGGGTGTAGTTAAATTCCCGCGCTTCTGAAGTAGGAGTAGATGTTTTTTCACTGTTACCATTAGCCTCAGTGTTTTCCTCAGTGTTTTCAGTGCCCGAAGATCGCTTGTTCCACGGCTCCGCTTCTGTTGCGGCTGTCGGATCTTCTTTGGAAGCACCCGTATTTTTTGGTTTGAGTGCCAAATAAGCAAGTACTGCGATAATTGCAATCGTAATTATGATTCCTAATGGTTTGATTCTCATATTTATTTTATTGTTTGTTAATTATAATATTTATTTGTTCGTAATTGTAATCATCACCACTCTGCCGCCGTCTTCCTTGGCAAGTAATAATTTCTTCCCATCTGTAATGTCTACCATAGAGCCTATTGGTATTTCCTTGTTATCGGTAAGGTCCTTCAAAGACGTGAGCTTTTGGTTTACCAATACCCATCTACCTTGATGAAATGTAAAATAGCCAACTGGTACTTTTTGTTCATCAGTTAGCCTTTCGTTTCTATGGATGTTTCTATTCACATGCCATTGAAATATGTATTGATTGTTATAAACCATCAATCGATGATTCTCAGGCTTCCATACCGTAGGCTTGAACTGGTAATAGAAATCTAGCATCGGCAGCGTGCCCTTGATAGCTGTCCCGCAAAACGGACACTTGGGTGATGTTGAATTGTCAAACACAAACCATTTCTGATCACAATCTTTGTTGGCGCAGGGTTGCATGAGATCAGTGGTCTTCAGCAAGGCCTGTTCCCAAGTATCTGCATTTGGTCTCTTTTCAGGATGATGCAGACCTTCAATAAATGCCTGGTCAAATAATGGTTTAAGGTAAGGGCCTGTAACGGTATAGGGAATCTTGCTCGTGTCGCCCCAAGGCAATGCCGCTTTGGAAAGTTGATTCAACTTAGGTCTGTTACTTGGGTCTGTTGGGTGCTCTATGAATAATGCCTTTTCACCCATTGATAGGAGGTCGTCCTGCTCTGTGTCGAGGGAGTTTACCTTTCCACCTTTCAAAGGATGCCTATAGAGCAGATACATGTAGAGCATAACGGCCAAGGCGTGTAAATCCGTCGTACGATTCGCATGCTTACGCAGGGGATCCCGCAAGGGGAGATGCTTCGTCGCTAAGACCTCCGGTGCAATGAAGTCAGCTGTTCCGATTACGTCAGGCGGGTACAGTCCTGGTACAACCAGGCCGTCAATATCGATGATGGTCGCATCTTTACTTACTGGATCTATCAAGACGTTTTTATAGGAGAGGTCTGAGTGTGCGAGACCGGCAGCGTGAAGACGCTTTACGCCACGTGCAATCTTAACACCTATTTGAAAGTAACTTAGCCAATTTCCAAGTTCGCTTTCGTCGAGTCTCAGCGTAAATTGCTTGTTTCTAAATTTGGCCGAGGCGAACCAGAGCCCTTGCTTTTCCTTCCCTTTGATGCCCTCATTGTTGGCATACCCTTTTTTGAAGAAGAAGTTCTTGTTATAAGTAGGTACGATCAAACCTATTTTTCCTTCTTGCTGCACAATATCCGTTGGCCAAGAATACAAATTCTTAAAGTAGGAGCCGCCCTCACGGTTAAAGAAGCTGTCGTAGTATTGGGTGACTATTTTTGTAAGCCTTTCCTTAGAATTAAAATCTTGCTTGTCTCTATAAAAGGCCACAACATAAGACTTATCTGGAGCAAAATAAACATCCTTCATTCCACCACGCATCGGCTCTCCATTGTCAACATATTGGTAGACTTTGCCAGGGGTAATGATGGAGGTTGTAGATTTTTGAGTCATAATGGAAGAGATCAAAAAATAATGGCTAATGTTCTATCATCATGGTTGCCAACGCTCCAGAAGTCCATCCAATACGATAGTTCCGTGGCAATATCTTTATTGTTGGCATCAAATACCACCTTGTTATTTTCTGCATTTTTTCCTCCCAGATCTTCTAAAAAGGCCTGCCAATTTTTAATATCTACCAGATTATTCTCAACAACAAACTTTGGGTCATAAATGCCATCAGACATTAATATCAGATAGGAAAAGTCCTCTATCTGTTTGAAACTAAATCGTGTGGCAAATTTTTCATTGGTAAATATTTCGGGCATGGTAATGAAACGAGTACCGCCTCCATACTCACCTACATCAATCCAGTTAAGCAGCTGCACTTCCGTCTTTTCTTTGTTAATAATTGCCATAGGGCAATCACCGACTCCAAAGGAAAGAAAGGCATATCCTGTGGAGTATTTTTTGAATAAGGTAAATATGAGCGTGCTGCTCAGGTCTTTCAATGTCAGGGCGTTCTTTGAAGCAAATTCTTCTAATTTTTTATGAACACTAAGCGCTGCCTTTCCTAGAGTATTGTAGACAAAGTGATTTAACTTGTTTTCTGTCTCGGCAGCCTCGGACGAATTGTACTCAGCTACCAGGGCATCAAAGTCTATCAAATTCTTCTTTGACTGCTCGGATTTAAAATATTCTACAATACCGTTACACGCGATCTCAGAACCCTTGCGTGAAACTTTGGCGCTCCCTGCGCCATCGCTCACGGCGACGATGCTCCAGCCATTACTTAGATCGCTGAATGCGAAATCGTCCTCCCGAAATGAGCCTACGTTGGCATGGGATCGCCCTCTTTTCGAAGAAACTACGATGTGCTTGTCACCAACTTTGTCAAAGACGGTCAGATTATCTACTTTCCAGAAGGGATCATTTTTGTCGCTTTCGACTTGCTTCCATAAACTTTTAGGATCAGGATTGACAATGAGTTTTATGACCTTAATACTATAGTCATCGGCATCCGCTTGACCCTCCACCTTAAATTTGAAATTGATCTTTAAATCGCCATCCTTCAAGGGGCTTCCAGTGATATGAGCTTGCTCCTTGTCGAAAGATAGCCCTATTTCATTGAGCCCTTCAAATTCATATTTGATAACGTCCTTCCATCCTAATTTTTCGAAGTCCAGTTTTGCGTCATAAGGTTTGCCAATGGTGCCATTTGGTATCCGAACAGGTTGGGCCGTTATTTCAGCAATTCTATTTTGAAGATTCCATTTACTCATAAGGTTATTTGTATTAGAAACCACAGAGTGGATGATCGACTTATTCTCCTCGTTGCCTATAAAACTATCTACCAAATCCATTTTATTCTTGGGAACCTCAATATTATGGATTTTAAGAAGCTTTAGTAGCTCTTCTTTAGAATTGTCGATTTGTACCATCACTGTTGGTTACTAGGTAACGATATTCAATTCCGATGGTGGAGGAGGCAATTCTCCAAGTCCTGTTACTTCTTTTCCAGCATCTTCCACCTTGGTAGAGGTAACACCAATAGAAGCCGACACCCAAGAAAAGAACTTGGCGATGCTTTGGCTGTCTGCGGTATCAAGGCTTACAACGTTTTCAGTAATTTGTTTGAGTAAGTTAGAATCTGCGCTGCTTCCAGCTGCACAAGCAACAGTATAGGCAGTCTTCCTTTTCTTAAACTCCTCCAATCCTTGTTGCCAATCATCTGTAGGGATACCGTCTGTCATGATGAATACAAGGGGCTTCCAGTCACCTTTTTGCTCTAAAGTGGTCTTGGCAACTTCTCTGTCGATACAGGAGGCGACAAGCTTTAGTCCTTCGCCTAAACTGGTTGTTCCAGTTGCTTTGATGTCGACCATCTGAAAAGAAGCAAGGTCTGTAAGCGGAACAATTTGCTGTGCGACGCTATCGAAAGTAATGATGCTGATAAAAGCGGTTTCTATAGCTTGTGGATTTTGTCGTAAAGAACTTATCATCACTTGAACTCCATTTTTAACTGCTTCAATAGGTTCTCCAGTCATAGATCCAGAGGTATCTAAGAGTAAATAGACAGGTAATCTTCTCATATTTTTATATTTATTAAGCTCAATTTGGGTACTTGACCTTCTGGCCAAAACCTTTTATTTAAAATTCAATGGGTATAACTGATACATAGATAAAGAGTTTGAAAGCGGGGCCAGAATTGTTGATAACCAGATTTTAGAGTCTGTGGCAGTGAGAACTGTTGGTACTTATACACAGCGTCCTAATAAAGTGGCAATACAGCAAGCGCTGCATTTGGAGATATTGTTTTGCCAGATTTAACATCAACCACAAAAAGTAGCTTTATAAATATTTAACTTCGCCTATACTAAACTTAATATCTTTTAAAATGAAGCTTCTTTATACTGTAATTTATGTAACATTCTTTCTTATTACTCTGGTATGTAAAGTTCACGGACAAAGTGATACGATCTTTTACAATGAGGAAGGTGAGGCTACCATGATTAAAGACACAACCTATTACGAGCTGTATGGCAGGCAGGATACGTCTGTAAATCGACGAACTCAATATTATCTAACTGGTGAAATTTATGGGAAGGCACAGCTTGTCAACCAGATCAAAGAGGGTACATACCTTGTCTATTATAAGAACGGAACGGTAATGAAAAAGTACCAATGCAAAGAAGGTAAATATGAGAATTCCTATTTTCATTATTTTGAAGACGGCAGTCTAAAAGAAGAAGGTGTGTTTCTAGGTGGTCGTTACACACCTAAAAAACTATATGATAAGTTGGGTAAGGTAATATTCGAAAATTCAGGATGGTATAGTAATGATTTTGTCAGCGGGGAGAAAAAAGAGGAAGGAAAATATGTGGACGGTGAAAGAACTGGGATCTGGAAAGAGTATTATAAGTCCGGCAAAATTAGGCAGACAGGTAAGTACACCAACGACCGTAAAGACAGCGTTTGGCTTGGATATCGTGAAACAGGGAGTCTCCATTTCAAAGAAACCTATAAAGACTATAACGATGACCTGAAGGTATATGAAGGTATTAGTTACGATTCGCAGGGACTAGAATATCGATACAATGACATTATTCAACAGCCAGCGTTTACGAAGGGGAATTTTAACGAATTTATAGCATCTAAACTACACTATCCTAAAAAGGCACTAAAGGAAGGTATTAGTGGTAAAGTTTTTATAGAGTTTGTAATTGAAAAAGACGGATCTCTTAGTCATATCAAAATCAAAAAAGGCCTACATCCTATTCTTGACAAGGTCGCTTTGGATGCAGTGAAGCAAATTGATTCTTTCATTCCCGGGATGTTTAGAGGCCAACCGGTCAGGTTGAGAAAGATATTACCCATAAGCTTTAAAATGCGGAGCTAAAAATAACCGGCAGAGAAGAGCTAAAATTCAAAACTTGCTTAGGCCAGAAATTTATAATCTATCTTCTTTTTTTTCCGTTTTCGAACGAGAACATAGGGGTTTGTAACGAACGATTGTTAATTCAAATCATTGCTATTAACAGAGGTGCCTTGTTGGATTACTAGGCAAAATACCCTTTTTATTTATTGGTGTTTCCGATTTATTGAAGTCTTTTGGCGAAGAAAACTCTTGCGTAAGTGATAGCAGTGGAAACCCCACAGCGAGGTACGAGGGAGGAGTTGGAACGCATAGTACGCCTCGCTTTTCGCGAGATACGCCCAAATAATTTTTCTTGTTTTCTTTCAAAAGTAGATCTTCTAACAATTCAGGACTATCTTTCGCGTAAGTTTTATCACAAAAGTATGTGCTGTTAAGATAGCTTTGCCCTTGTAAAAACCATTCATAAACTTCCTCTCATTCGCTGTCACTCTCGCTCCCCTCACTGCTTCGGGATTCTTATCTCCAAACTTTCATTTTTAGGAATGTTCAATTTGAAATTGCTCGTATTGTTGAACCAAGGATTTAATATTCTCAATTCTTTGTACGTGGTATTGTATTGCTGGGCAAAATCAACCAAGTTATTGATGTCATCGTTTACATGCACCGTAGTGAACTGATAAGGCTGGTATTTTTCCTCGTCTGGAACGAAATACCCATAGGCTTCGGGATTCTCCAAAATTAATTTCAGCGCAATAATCCGGTACACATAACGGGCAGTTTCAGAATTCAAATGAAGGTCAAAAAAGCTATTTACTTTCTGGTCTCTGAGTCTGTCTTTCATCCCCTTCATGCC
The DNA here is from genome assembly GCA_036386935.1 of Cytophagaceae bacterium. Taxonomy (GTDB): domain Bacteria; phylum Bacteroidota; class Bacteroidia; order Cytophagales; family Cytophagaceae; genus DASVUU01. The sequence goes on from DASVUU010000714.1 coordinate 13,536, forward strand.
AGCATTGTAGGAGGCAGCAGTCATAGTCCAGTTGTTAAGATTAGAGTAAGACCACTTGAGAAATTTGCCTGCTGCAATCGTTGACAGCTTCGGATCCCTGCGCATGTCTATGTCGTTTGTCATGATTAGGCCATAGTCCTTTGCCGTCTCCTTCATGATCTGCCACATTCCCGCTGCACCAGCATAGGAGAGGGCATTGTTGTCAAATTCACTTTCTATAACGGCCAAATACAAGAAGTCCTCCGGTACATCTAGGCTCTTTAGAATGTCCACTACAAAGGGCTTCCAACGCGCCACGTTTTTTATGATTGCCAATGTATGCGAATGTCGGAATGCATTTACCATCAATTCCTCTTCCAATGCTTCCCTCACATCCGCTCGCTCCACAGGGATCACCTCTCCTGCAAACGTTACCACCTTTGGTATCGGTACAGGCTGTATATGTTGAGGGAGGTCCGCGTTGCTGAGGGTATGCACAGGCGGTCGGTCGGAGTTTTCGTTGGCGCCCTTACTTGACTTATTCGCAGAGGGAAGCTGGTCGCAACCACCTAATACAATGATTGAAAAAAATAGGCTGGAAAAATATTTCATAAAGTACTAGGCAATATTAGCGGAAGACATATTGTGTGAGATAAATTTAGAGTAGTAGCGTGTCGATTTTATGCGCCTGTACCATCTCTGCTTGGGGCGACCAGCTGAATATTGTATAGTGCCCATCTTGCGAAGCCACCAAAGCCAAGGCGTCGCGTTGGTCAAATAAAAACTGCGCGGCAGACAAATGTCTTGTGCCACCATTGTGAGAAGGGTTGATTTTTTTAGGTACGCCGCCAAGGATTGGTTCGTTGAATAAGATCTGTTCGACACGGGAGTTGCCTTTCTTTCTTGAGATTTTTGCGCCAAAGGCTAGTAACTCGTATTTGTCTGTAATCAGTGTAGCCCCATCAATGGCAGTAAGTCCCGCCACCCTTTCAATCTCGCTTCTAAGAGCCGTTTGCCAAACAACCTGACTTCTATCTCTGATGTCTTGCTCCATGAGGTAATATATACCGTCATAGGCCGGGCTCACGACATATTTCATGGGGTGGATGATAGAGTCGCGCCAGCTCTGAGTTTCTGAGGGAATCACCAGCATGATTCCGCCTCGCTTGTGCGCTCTCATCGAAACCGCAATCTGCACAAGCACATTTTCATAGTCATCCCAAGAGGAAGGCGAGGTAGAGCCAAGGAGCGACTGTAGCAATGCCGGGCAATCTGGCAATGATGCACTGCGCTCATCCACAATTTTCACTTGGTCGCCTTGTAAAATGGCAACGTTTGCAAACTTGCCGAAGCCCACCACCCGTCTATGTTTCACTACGAGGAGCCCTGGTTCAGATACATCTACGACAAGGCAAAGATTGGGGATTTTCAAAGTCGTGCCCCAGACATACAATGCGTCGTTCTCCTGCCAGACGCCGAGGTAAACGCCTGGTCGCTCTAGCCCTGGAGATAGCTTCGTAAGAATAGCTGGGGTAAGTGGATGGCGATGTTCGAATACTATGGGTTGTCCGGCCATTTCGGGTGGGAGGAAGGCCAAGGATATTTTTGGAGAATACCCTTCTTCTCTGCGCAAGCTCGCCCAAAAGGATACGTCGATTATATTCTCAATGGCTTGTGCCTCTGGAAGCGGTGCCAGGTCCTTCTCGCCGCGCTGCCTGGCTAACTCTATGTGATGCTTGAAATGTCTTTCAACTGAGGCAGAGACAATTCGGGAGGCAAGGTAACTAGATTCGCTTATCATACTTTATACTCGGGACTAATTATTAGTCTATATAATCCAACTATAAAGCTACAGTTTAAAGAAATTAAAAAAATAGAAAATTTTAAAAGATTGAATAATTATTTTGACTTCTCAATTTGGTGATTAACGACTAATTATCGTCACTAAGCCGCTTTTCCAAGTCATCGCACGCCTTGTCCAACTCATCCATAAACCAATTGGTAAGCCTTTGATATTCCTCCACCTCATCACCCTCCAGGAATGGCAGTCCTTTCTCCATTAATTCCTTCATTCTATTGTCGTTTTTTATATATTCTTCCGTCTTCATATCATTTTTTCTGGGGAACAAAGATATCAAAGGTTTTGATCCACTCGGAAATATCTTGGCTAAAACAGTAGAAAGAAGAGTTGCTGTGTCATGAATGGTTGGGCAAATAGCTCCTTGCGTCGCCACCGGGCTATTCATTGCAATGCTGCGTGCCTCCGCATTTCCATTGCTATCCCTTTTGCGGGTGGTTTCCCACCGATGTCGTCCCGACAAGGGAGGGACCTGACGTTTTTCAATTCTGAATAAGAGTTTTTGTGAGGATGGAAAATTCTGCATTCCAGAAATACAGATCCTCGTACCTCGGGACAATGTTGGGAAATAATGGTGATTTGTTGACTTTAATTTGCTAAGAGTAACACAAACCTATCTGATTCAAGGATTTATGATCTAAGTTTTGTCGAAAATTATGCACTATAAAATTGAATAATGCAAAAAATATTACAAGGAAAGATTGGTATTTTTAAGTTTATATGCAGCGTTATATGTTCTTTTTAGCTAGTTAGCAGTAACGCCATCTAGCGAGCTCATCCTGTGATCATGCTTCTAGTAATCTTAACAAAAAGCTCATGCTATAATGTTACTAATTTGGTTTTAATAGCACATAACCTATTGTGCTTCAGATTTCCTGCCTTGTTGCTTTTCGCGGAAATGATTATACATTAGAGAACCTAAACCGCTATATTTTTTTATGGATTTTAAAGATCAGATCAAGCAACTCGGAGAGAGGGTTGAAAAACTATTGCCTCAAATACAAACTGAAGAAGCGACGAAGAATGCTTTAGTCATGCCCTTCATCACCATTCTCGGTTACGATGTATTCAATCCCTTCGAAGTAAACCCTGAGTTCATTGCAGACCTGGGGATAAAGAAAGGAGAGAAAGTTGACTATGCCATCATGAGAGATGGTCAGCCCATCATGCTTGTAGAGTGCAAGCACTACAAAGAAAAGCTAGACCCTCACAATTCCCAACTATTCCGTTATTTCCACACCACCAAAGCAAAATTTGGACTTTTAACAAACGGGATTTCCTATCGCTTCTATACAGACCTCGTGGAAGCCAATAAAATGGACGAAAGACCATTTTTAGAAATAAACATCACGGACATCAAGGACAACCTTGTCGAAGAACTGAAGAAGTTTCACAAGTCGTACTTTGACATCGACCAAATTGTTAATACTGCGAGTGAACTGAAGTATACAGGTGAGATTAAAAGTATTCTTGTAAGTGAACTGAAGTCACCAACTCCGACTTTCGTCAAATTTTTTGTAAGCCAGGTGTATGATGGGAAGGCCACTGAAAAAGTAATGATACAGTTTACCGAGATCGTGAAAAAATCTGTGAACGGTTTTATCAGTGACATGATCAGCGAGAGATTGAAGTCTGCCCTCGATAAAGAATCAGAATTAGAGAAGGTCGAAACGCAATCTGTCTCAGAGCTAGTCGAAGCTGACAAAGTCGTTACAACAGAAGAAGAACTAACTGGCTTTTACACCATCAAAGCTATCCTTGCTTCTAAAGTATCCTCCAAAAGAATATTCTTCCGCGATACACAATCCTATCTAAGCATCATACTTGATGACAACAACCGAAAGCCAATTTGTCGTTTGTGGCTGAACGGTAGCAAAAAATATCTAGGGCTTTTGGATGATCAGAAGAAAGAAGTGAA
>DASVUU010000715.1:0-7028 GCA_036386935.1 Cytophagaceae bacterium
ATCTGAACTTAAACTCCTTGTTGAAATATATAAGATCAATGATAAAACAGTGTCAACTTACGAGTCAACAGCGGATGCCTACGAAAAGCTGATAAGAAATAACTTGGATATTATAAACAATAGACTCGATATTCAAAATGAAAATTTACTAAAAATTCATTTCGAAAATTTCTTCGACATTGAACATTTTAAAGAATGCGTTTTCGAGGAATTCTATAGCTATTTTTCTAAGTATCATATTCCAGGAACCTCCAGAGCAGATGTAAAAAGAGCTTTGCTCGAAATAAATCTAAGTGATATACTCTCGTTTGATTATAAGAAGTTTAGAGAGGAATTCGACAGCAAAATCATCCTGACTTTCAACAAGAATACCAATTTCATAAAAATTCTCGATGATATATTTAAGGAAGGGGCAAACTTTAGTATTTTTAAATTAATAATCAAAAAACACAGATTTAATATTTCAAAATATACTAAGTTCAAAGGGTATTACGGTGGTAAAGATTTGATGAGTTGCTCCTTTGGGCAAAGGTGTACTGCGGTCGTTGTAACGCTACTTATGACGGGCTTGAAACCCTTGATAATTGACGAGCCTGAAGCTCACCTGGACAATAAGTTAATAGCAGAGTACTTAGTAGAATTGATTAAAACTAAAAAGCCGGACAGGCAGATAATTTTTGCTACACATAACTCAAACTTTGTTATCAATGGAGATGCTGAGTTGATACATATCCTTGAAATCCCTCATGCTGACATCTATACAAACATAACATCAACCACTATCGAAAATAAAGATTGTCGAGACAAATTGTTACGCCTAGAAGGTGGTCGCGAGGCTTTTAAAACACGAGAAAGCAAGTATGCGATCTAAAAGGTATGTGCATAACATCATCGTGTTGCAAAATGCGGCTGGGATGGTTTATGGTGATGCGGTGCTTTCTACTACTTGGTTTAGCTTGCTGGCGAGGTGCATTATTCCGAAAACGAATCAATTATAACCGTTATATGTTATTTCTACCGCACAGTAAACCTCTAAACAAATAGCATAAAATGAACATTGACTCAGACTACAAAATAGACGATTTGACTCTTATCAAACACTTGAAAGGTGTTGATAGTTCTTTTCTTTCCCTCCTCCGTGGTCTATCCCCTGACAGACCACTCTTTTTGGTTAATCCCATCAATGCAGTAACTTGCAGCTTTTATAAGCCTTATTACTTTTGGTCGGACACAACAATATTTCTTCTCTTTAAAAGATCCATTTCTTGATATCTCTCGCCACGAAAGATAAAGTATATATCTTAATTATCCCTTCAAATTGGAAATACCTAACATTAATAGAATATACTTTCTAACGTTTCTTGTCATCCTGCTAAATAAATTACCAATTGACCTAAAAATATTGTTTTTGAAAATCCTTTTACTCTCTTTAATAAATATTTTCCTCTCCCTTTCAATGACAGCGTAGTTAGCGATACTAGTCTTACTAAATTCTGTAATAAATTGCTGCTTATCTAAGAGCGCTTTATGAAGTAATAGTTTCTGTTCCGGATCAAGTTTGAGTTTAAATTCAGCGGAATTCACATCTCTAATAAAAGCATCAAATGACAAAAGTCGCGAACTAACAAAGTTAGAATGTGCCCTTGCTATTTTAAATAATTCTTTTGCTTGTTTATATAGTGATTCATCGGAAGTAAAGATTTCCAGCCTAGCAATGGTTTCAATAACTTCATTCTTATACTTTGGTAGTTCGTCAACTTTTTTGTGAAGATCTACTATGTTGCTAAAACTATAATCATTTAAATCAATAATCGCAGTATTATAATATTTCCAAAAGGCTGAATAAAAATTTAATATTGCTTCTTTCTCCTCATTGAATAGCGTATTACGTCTATGTAGATAGCTGTTGATCGCAAAGCTTACTGCAAGGGTTATAAGGGCAATTATACTAGGTGCAAGGACCTTTGCAAATTCAATTTCTGAGGAACTCATAAGTAAAAAAATATAGCTGTCTAAATAAAGTGATAATTATTCATTTATAATAATTATAGTTTTTTTCTATTTCTTCGATACTCTTTAAAGGGATCTTGTAACCATCTCCAAAAATAGGACTCTAAATTAAGATTGTAATCTCTTTGTCTTAAACATAACAAGATACCCTGCCTGATAAGCAGTAATAGTATTCAGGATAAATGTCTTAAATTTGAAAAACTAACATTGCGGTGTCTTATAGGCCCAAATCACCTTAATTTAAAAATGGAGATAGACGAATTTTTTAGTCAGAATTATGTTTCAGGGTCGATTAAAGATCGGGAACAATTTGTCGAGGTATACGAAAGGTTGAAAGAAAAAATAGAGTTCGAGGCTATAGAAAGGGATCCTGAGAAATATAATCAGGTAATGAGGCTTACTGCCGACTACGCCCATATCTTGGTGGAGAAAGATAGTTTTAATAAAGCAATTCCCTATTTAGAAAGGGCAATCCATTTAATGGAAGGATATACTGGGTTTGACCAGAATAAATTATGGAAAGTTGAATTCTATACAGTTCTTAGATTTGATCGTATGGTAGCAAATTATAAACTTAAGAATTTTGATAAAGCGCAAGCTGATTCTGTTTGGTTGATTAAGTATTTTCCAGAAAATGACCAATTTCAAAATTGGTTTAATACCATTAGAAGACAGAAACTAAATAAGACCCATTATTTGTTTTTGGCTTTAACAATCATAGGTATTTTTCTTTCAATGGTCAAAGATGGGGAAAATGAAATTCTACATTGGGCTATTATAATATTATTATCAATAGGGCTGATCGGATCTCTAAGTATTGAAATACTGAAAAGAAGAAATATCCCGATTAATGCAAAGAAAAACACACCCAATCAGTGACACCACTCTCTAAAATTTTCAGTCTAAGCAGCAGGCACGCTTGGCGCCGGCCTGCTGCAGTGCCACGAGGGGAGGGCGTCCCCAGTCTAAACAGAAGCACACCTTCCTCTGGTTAAAATTTGATCGTTAGATTTCATAGGCATTTATGTCGTCTTTTTATAATTCAATACCGCCCAAGTATTGAACAGCACCGCAAATCCTAACGTCACCAAGATATGCATCTTCACATCTTTGAATCCGCTGCCTTTTAAGACCACCATGCGCATTACTTCAATGAAGTAGGAGATGGGGGTGCATCGGGAAATCCATCTGGCCCACTCGGGCATGCTGTCTGTGGAGGTGAAGAGGCCGCCCATGAGGATGAAGATCATCATAAAGAAAAAAGCGACAAACATAGCCTGTTGCTGCGTTTCAGAGTAGGTAGAGATTAAAAAGCCTAGCCCAACTACAGCAATTAAATAGATGCAGACATAGAGGTAGAGCAAGGCAATGCTGCCTGCCGGTACAATGCCATAGACCAGCCAAGCCACCAGCAATCCTATTGTAAATACGAGGTTGCCCAATACCCAGAAGGGAATCATCTTACCCAATATGAAATGGTGCTTTTTGATGGGCGTCACGTTGATCTGTTCTATCGTTCCTATCTCTTTTTCCTTTACAATGTTCAGTGCCGACAAGTAGGCGCCGATCATTGTCACCAAGACGCCAAGTATACCGGGCACCATAAATATTTTATAGTTCATAAGCGGGTTATACCAATTGGCGGTTTCAATTTCCACCATTGGAATAGGAGAGTAGCGGCCTGGTTGCACCCATTGCAACCTCACTTCGTTGTTGAACTCTCTGATGATGCTTGCCAGGTAGGCGGCGCCCAGATTAGCTTTTACGCCATTGATGGCGTTGGCTGCAATGAACAGTGTTTGATTATTCTCACGCACCAGATTCTTTTCAAAGCCTGCAGGAAACTCCAATATCAGATCTGCCTTGTCTGCTTCGATGAGCTTAAAGGCCTGCGTGAACGACTGGTCGTAGCCGCTCAGTTTGAAATAGCCAGAGGCCGTTATCTTAGAGATGAGTTTAGTGGAATAAGTCGAATGGTCATGATCTACCACGGCGATGGAGATATTTCTTATTTCATAATTGGCCGCCAAGGGAAGCATGATCAATTGGATGACAGGCATCCCAAAGATCAAAGGATACAAAGCCTTGTTCCGAAAGATCTGGCGAAATTCTTTTTGTAGTAGTATCCAAACGGTTCTCATGCCAAACGAATTTTAAAGTTCTTCAAACTAATGATTAGAAGTACGACGGTCATTCCAAGTAGAATTACCGTTTCCTTCCAGATTTGTGCAAAGCCAAGTCCTTTGATCATAATGGACTTTACGATGATGTAATACCACTTTGCCGGTACCACGTTAGAGACGATTTGCAAAGGAAGTGGCATGTTCTCAATAGGAAACATGAACCCACTGAAGAGCATCGTAGGCAGCAACATGGCCATCAAGGCGATGAGCATTGCCGTCTGTTGGGTTTCTGTCCTTACAGAGATCAATATGCCTAGGCTAAGGCAGGTGATGATAAACAAGCTGCTTTCGAGAAACAAGAGTATTACACTTCCATTGACCGGTAGCTCTAGCAGGAAAACGCTCAAAAGCAAAATGGTAGAGACGTTGATGAGGGAGAGAAACAGATAGGGGACTGCCTTGGAAAGTATGACCAAAATAGGTTGGAAAGGGGAGACCAATAATATTTCCATTGTGCCCAATTCCTTCTCTTTTACGATAGACACAGCCGTCATCAATACACAAACCAACATCAATACCAACGCCATTACGCCTGGAACAAAGTTTGGTGCGCCTTTGAGCTGAGGATTGTAAAACATTCTGGCTTCGGTAGAGATGCGGTAGGGGAGTGCGGCATTTATATTGAGCTCATTCGTATAGTCAAGCACAATGGTGGAGACATAATTGGTGAACGTACTGGCAGTATTAGGGTCAGAGGCATCGGCGATGACCTGTATTTTCGCTTTGTTAAAGTGCAGGAGGTCTTCATTGAAGCGGGCAGGAATGACGATGGCCATTTTTATCCTTCCAGTTTTAAAGGCATCTTCAATTTGCCTGGCGTTTAGAAGTGTTTGCTCAATGTCAAAATATTGACTAGATGCAATCTTATCGACAATCTTTGAGGACGCCCTGTCCCTGGCATAGTCCACCACTACGATCTTAGCGTTTTTTACCTCGTTGCTCAAGGCAAAACCGAATATAATAATTTGTACAACGGGCAGCCCGAAAAGAATGAGCAGCGTCTTTCTGTCCCGGAGCACATGGGCAAATTCTTTCTTAACAAACGTGATGAATTGATGCATATAATTTCTGTGTTTCCTTTAAACTATACTTTTACACTCTGTGCTGTACTGCTTTAATCTCCGCGCTTTGCGCCCCTTGCAAGACTATAGAAAACTTCGTCCATCGTCTCCACCTTGAATGTGGTCTTAAGATTTGTAGGCGTGTCCAATGCTTTGATCATTCCATCTACCATGATAGAGATCCGATGGCAATATTCTGCCTCGTCCATGTAGTGGGTGGTGACGAATATGGTGATGCCATTGTCAGCAGCTTCATAGATCATATCCCAAAACTGTCTTCGAGTAACAGGGTCTACACCACCGGTAGGTTCATCGAGAAAGACAATCTTAGGATTGTGTAAGAGCGCTACCGAAAAAGAAAGCTTTTGCTTCCAGCCCAGAGGGAGAGCGCCCACTAGTTTCTTTACTTCCTGTTGCAAGCCCAATCCTTCAATCAGGGACTTACTTTTTTCTTTAATCTCTTTGTTAGACAGTCCATAGATGCCTCCATAGAATTCGATGTTTTCAAGGATGGTAAGGTCTTCATACAATGAAAACTTCTGGCTCATGTAGCCAATATTTCTCTTGATCTGCTCGGTCTCTTTGTACACATCAAACCCCGCAATCGTGGCGCTGCCAGAGCTGGGCGTAGAAAGACCGCACAGCATGCGCATGGCAGTTGTTTTTCCTGCTCCGTTCGCTCCAAGGAAGCCAAATATTTCACCCGGATAAACTTCGAAGGTGATTTCATTGGTTGCTATGAAATCGCCAAAGCGTTTGGTGAGTTTGTCTGTCTTTATCACTGGTGGCGCCATCTGCTTACTCTTTAAGTAATCTTATAAAACAATCTTCTATGTTGGCCCCGATAGGTTTCATCTCTATCTCAGACTGGCCCTTTGATTGGAGGTAGGTTGTTACCTCGTGTATGGCATTGGGAAAATTATCTTTCAAAGACAAGTGAAGGTACTCCCCGAAAGCATAGCAGCTAAACGTATTCTCGTAGGCCCTGAGCTCTTTTAAGGCATGGTACATACTCACTGCCTTTACAGCGTACAAATTGCCAGAATAGCCCTTGGTAATGTTTTCTGGAGTGTCCACTGAAAGGATGTGGCCTGTTTGAATCAAGGCGATTCTATCGCACAAGGTCGCTTCGTCCATGTAGGGCGTAGAAACCAATATGGTAATTCCCTGCTGCTTCAATTTCTTCAGCATGTTCCAAAATTCTTTTCTGGAGACAGGATCTACTCCTGTTGTGGGTTCATCTAGGAACAACACCGTAGGTTTGTGGATCAAAGCGCAGCATAAGGCCAGCTTTTGTTTCATTCCGCCAGAGAGCTTTCCAGCCCGCCTGGTTTTGAAGGGTTCTATTTGCACATAGATGTCCTCAATCAAAGCATAGTTTTCCTGTATGGTCGTATTAAACAGCGTCGCAAAGAAGTTGAGATTCTCTTCTACCGTCAGGTCCTGGTAAAGAGAGAACCTCCCAGGCATGTAGCCCAATTGCTCACGGATCTTTCTGTAGTCTTTCACCACATCAAAACCAGTGACATTGGCATTGCCTCCATCCGGTAACAACAAGGTGGTCAATATTCTGAAGATGCTCGTCTTTCCGGCACCATCGGGACCTATCAGCCCAAACAGTTCACCTTGCTCTACCTCAAAAGAAACACCACTCACCGCAGTGGTCTTTCCCTTGTTGTAGGTTTTTTTAATGTTGTCCAGTGTGACTGCTTTCATTGTTGGCGAGTTTTACGTCTGCATACATTCCTAATTTGAGGTAACCGTCATTCTTCAC
>DASVUU010000716.1:0-4044 GCA_036386935.1 Cytophagaceae bacterium
AAATATGTTTCTGTATTGCGGAGAAGTGCCACAATGCCATTAACAAAAGGTATGGGTCTTTGGTACTACGACTTCGGTCACAGATGGACTACAGGCTGGTGGGACAATCCGATTATGTTGAAAAACATCAAGGAGGAAAAAGAATTTTTCGAAAAAAATTTGGAAAAGGAAAGGATATCGCAAGCAGATGTTCTATTTGTCTATGATCAAGAGTCCTTCTATTATGTTAAAAATAAGTGGACGCCTATCTCGGCAGATATCATTGACAAGGCCGTTACGGAATCCTACAAATCAGGCGCCGTAATAGATCACATATACCTCTTCGATCTGCCACTTGCCAATCTAAAACAGTATAAGGTCGTCGTTTTCATGAATACGTTTAAGATGACTGCCATGCAAAGAGATTTCATAAAGAATAAAGTGGCTCGCGAGGGTAGACACGTTGTGTATAATTATATGCCTGCTTACACTGATAGCAATAGGCTAAATACTAAATATGTCGCTGATCTTGTAGAGATGACCCTTGAGCCCCTGAACTATCAGACCAAACCAACGGTGGAAGTTGAAAATAAGGCTTATCCAAAGGTTAGCTATGATTTCATGGAGCAGGTAAGTCCGCTGCTGACGATCAGTGATTCAAAGGCAATTCCTATAGGTTTGATTAAGGGAACCAACAAAGTTGTGGTTGCTAAAAAGCAATTTGCTGACCATACTAGTATCTATGGCGCCCTGCCGATTCATGACCCTAGCCTTTTTCGACAATTGTTTCGGGACGCTGGTGCTCATATTTATAGCGAGGAAAATGAGGTGTTATATTCTGGCGCTGGAGTACTTTGGATTCATACGTTAGAAGGGGGCAATAGGACAATCACCCTGAAAAATGGCAAGGTGATAAAGGTTTCTTTACCACCCCTGTCCACAACCTTATTTGACAGCGAGACAGGCACTCCGATATTCTGAAATGAAAATACGTCAATATTAAATGGTTGGCTTAATTATATCGCTTATCTTCTTTATCTTTTAAGGTAAACGATGCCAACCTCTTTTGTTAATTAGCAATAGATTTGTCAAAGAAGTTAGCGGCAGTCTTCAAAGCTATTGGTAAGGGCCTTCTCTTTATGCCACTTTAACTGCACTTCAAATATTTGTAAGCCAACTTTTCTTTCACCCTTTTTTATAGATCGTTAGGGTAATTAACGTGGATCCTTCTCTACCCTATTGATCGTCTTGTTATCTCTTTCATACATTTTCCCATATGGAATGGCAATGACAATTCTCTAAAAATGATTCTCTCCACCAATGGATGAACTTAACTAAAAGGCGTTAGTTATATCAGTACGCTTGAAATATCCATTAAAAACTGAATAGAAATCTTATAAAATTTGTCCCGAAAGAATTGGACGAATCTTCTACAAGCCGGATTTCAAATACTATCTCATGGAAGGTCCCTCGTTGGTAATATTAAAAGAAGAACTACAACCTTTTAAAGGCAAAAAAATCCTCGACATCTCAGGCAACTCTACTTTAGATCTTAATAGAATGAAGAACGAGAAGCTTCTCGACATTCAGAGTTGGGGAAAACATTCGATTTTAGTTTTTGAGAATTTCGCAATAAGGATACACTTTCTAATGTTTGGAAGTTACCGGATAAATGAGCCGAAGGAGGGCAGAATTCCGCGAATGGCCTGGACTTTTAAGAATGGCGATGTGTATTTCTATACATGCTCAATACAATTTATTGACCGGGACATAAACTCGATTTATGATTGGACCATTGACACGATGTCTGACCAGTGGGACGAAAAAAAAGCAGTTAAGAGCATATTAAAAAATAAGCAAAGACTTGTTTGCGATGTGATATTGGACCAGGAGATATTTGCTGGCGTTGGGAACATCATTAAAAATGAGGTGCTCTTCAATCTACAAATGCATCCCGAGACTACCATAGAAACACTATCTACCAAAAGAATAGGACAACTGGTAAAGGAAACGCGCGATTACTGCTTCAGCTTTTATAAGTGGAAGAAAGTTTATGAGCTCAGAAAACATTGGAATATCTACAAGAAACGTAAATGTTCCGTCTGCAGCACCCCATGCATCATTGGAAAAACTGGGAAGGGCCAGCGGCTTACCTACTTTTGTCCTATATGCCAGGCTAAATGTGCGTGAAAATAAAATTATTTAGAAGAAAATTTTAAACCAATAATTCCTACTATGATAAGTCCTACGAAAAAAAGTTTTAAAACGTCTCTAGACTCGTTGAATAAATAGATACCAAGAATCACGCTCCCTACCGCCCCTATTCCTGTCCAAGTAGCATATGCAATCCCGATGGGCAGCCCTTTTACTGCATATGATAAAAGCGCCATACTGATTACCATACATAAGATGGTAAGAACGCTCGGAACCAGTTTGGTAAACCCATCTGTATATTTCAAACCAATTGCCCAGGCGGTTTCGAAAATACTGGCTATTAAAAGCACAATCCAATACATATTTGATGCGTTAATTTATTGCCGAAAATATTAATAAAAACTTTCTTAAAATCTTATTCGAGAATATTTGTTAATTTCCGGTCATTCAAGACTTTTGAAGAGGCATCCATTTAAAAGTTAATGCTTCAAATTTTTAGGTTACCTATCAAATGAGCTGACTGAAAATACAGATTATAACACATGAAAAACAACCATTTTAAAAGCTTATTCCTGCTATTTCTATTACTAAGTCCAGCTGTAATTTTTGGTCAAAATAAGTCAAGCGGTAAAGATGCCTACAACATAAAACTAAAAGTAAATGGGCTTCCAAAAGACAGTTCTATATTTTTAGCTTACTACTACGGGGATAAACAATATATCAAGGATACGGCAAAGGTAGATGCCAATGGAAGCTTTTCATTTTCGGGAAAAGAAGCCCTGCCAGGAGGAATATATATGGCTGTACTCCCGGGCAGAAAGTATTTTGAGTTTATTTTGAAGGAGCAATTCTTTGGTCTTGAAACAGATACCAATGACTATGTAGCCAATATGAAAATTAAAGGCTCTTCAGAAAATACAATATTCTATGACTATTTGAAATTCATTGGCAACAGAGGTAGAACGGTTGATTCCTTAAAAAAGGAAATGGATAAAGTAAAAGACAATAAAGACGCTACTCAAGCTATAAAAGACAAGATAGGACAAATTGACAAAGAGGTGATTTCCTACAAAGAATCAACCATCACTAACAATCCTGGAACATTTGTAGCTATGCTCTTTACCGCAATGAAAGACCCAGTGGTACCAGAAAATAAGAACCCTTCCGACTCTCTTTTTGCTTTTAGGTATTATCGACAACATTATTTCGACAACATAGACTTCAAAAACGGCAACATATTGCGAACTCCAATCTATCACGAAAAGATGAAGCAATTTATTGAAAACTTCACCTATAGACATCCAGACTCAATAAACAAGGCAGCTGACTTTTTACTCGATAAGGCAAAAGCAAATAAGGAATTATTCAAATACAGCGTCTTTTGGTTGACTAATACTCATGAGTCTGCCAATTGGATGGGGGCTGACGCAATTTTTGTACATATGGTAGAAAAGTATTTTATGACCGGGCAGGCGGATTGGTTGGATACTGCACGAATCAACAAAATTGCAGAACGCGCGATGATATTGAAGCCCTTGCTTATCGGAAAAAAGGCGCCGAACATGTACCTACAAGATACGCTCGGGAAAACTTACGGCGTACATGAATTAAAAGCAAAATATACAATCTTATATTTTTGGGATCCTGACTGTGGACATTGCCAAAAAGCAACTCCTAAGCTTTATGAATCATATACTAAATACAAGGACAAAGGTGTAGCAGTGATGGCCATTACCAGCCACGGCGAAGAGGCAAAGTGGAGAAAGTATATCAAAGAAAATAAACTTCACTGGATCAACGTAAGAGACACTGGACCATACTATGACTTTAAAAAGATATATGATATTTACAGCACTCCTGTCATTTATATATTAGATGAGAAGAAGGAAATTATAGCGAAACGTATTGGTG
>DASVUU010000717.1:0-8441 GCA_036386935.1 Cytophagaceae bacterium
TAAGCTCAGCTTTAATCTCGTTAGAAATTCTGAAAAGCCATTTCTTGCCACTATCGTCCAACGTGTCAGCAATTGTCTGAAGAAATATATTTTCAAAATTCATGTTACTCGAATTCTCCATAGGTTTGTTGTTAGCAAGGAATAATAAACAACTTTTATAACTGAAACAACTGATAATAGTTGAGCAACTAGATTTTAAATAATTCCACTTTCTTAAAACAAAAATAACGCCGCTCTAGTTAAAGTGTCGCAAGTTGTATTTTTGTAAAATTATGTTTTTCAAATATCTAAAATAATTTAAAAAATCTTTTAATAATAACCAATTGATCATCAATAAATTGGTCTTTTTAAAGGGGCTCACGCGGATCTCTAATATAATTGAGATAATATTTTATAGAATTATTTTGATATAAATTGAAAATATGATAATTTTGTACAATCAACTTGCTTAAACCTTTAACTAAAAATTCACTTAAAAATCTAGAATGCTTATGAAAATGAAAATTTACACACTAGGATTAATGCTTTTAATGGCTGGCAGCACATTTGCTCAAAAGAGCAATGCAGTAGCAACTAAAGTTTCGGTAGCACCTGTTATTGATGGAACCTTATCCGAATATGCTTTAACTAATATGGTTGCTAAATCAATAGCTATACCTCAAAATTTGGAATGTGGTTATACTACAAGCGGTCCAGCGATTAATAATACTACGAGCTTTGGCGTGGCGTGGGACGCTGAGAACTTATATATTGGAGTGAGAGTAATTGACGCGGCAGTTATTGCTGAAGACATGGTAGAATTGTTTTTTTCAATGAAGAATGAGGAGACAACTAACTGCCCTGGTAACTGGCCTAAAGCCTATACTTCTTCTGAGTACCAGTATCAAGTTTCCAAACTTACCGCTACAGGTACTCCTACCATTACTAGTCCTCAAGGTGCTGAACCCGCTATAGTTGCTAGTAAGGTAGTAAAAACTGCAGAGGGGTATGATTTAGAAATTCAATTCTTGTTAAGCGAGTTAGACTTCTTTATTGACCCGAAGCCTGTAAATGCTAATAGAGTTATTGGTTTCGACCTTTTTAATGTTGACTACGACGTTGCTGCAACAAGAGCTGGTCATATTAGCTGGAATGCTTGTTGTTCTGACAGAAACTGGACAGAGTCAAAGAATTTTGGAACTGTAACGTTATCAGATGTTACTTCTACAAAAGATATAAATTCTATTGTTTCTACTCTTTCTGTTTATCCAAACCCAGCAAATACAGACAAGGTAAGTGTTGAATTGAACGCCCTTTCATCTGAGACTGCTACCATTTCTGTTGTAAGTTCATTATCAAAAACCGTTTATAACAAAAATGTAACGTTTGTTCCTGGACAAAATAACTTCGAACTATCTACTAACGGATGGTCTGATGGAGTTTATTATATATTGGTAAGCAACGGAAAATCTAACAAAACACAGAAATTAGTTATTACAAAATAATTTCCCCAATTAGAAAAAACACCTTAGCTCATAGCTAAGGTGTTTTTTTATGTATTGCCTTCAGTATCTTCTCGCTTTAGCCAGCTCGTAATTGATTAATTTTTTTTTCAAAAAGGTCTTTTTTTTGAAACGTTTCCAATCTCCGATGTCTATCTATTATCAATAACTAAACCATAAAAGAGATGAAAAAAATTAAAGACATTGATAGCGTATCAACTCTTCATACGAGTGTACATTTAAAAATTTATTCCTGGATCTTAATCCTGCAATTATTTTGGTAGGGTTCGATTAATTCAATAGTTTTGCACTTATTCTCACTAAAAAAATCTTAATCTATATCAATGTTAAAATAATATGAAAAAAACAATTCCATGTTTTTTGGAGAGGGGCGTCCTTTTCAACTTTATTAGTAGAATTTTTTTAACCGTAGTATTATTAAATGTACTACAAGCGACTTCCTTCGCTCAAACCACTACCGAAGTCACAGGTACGGTACTGGATGAAAAGAATGAACCTTTATATGGCGTTATTGTTTCGCTGAAGGACGGTTCGGGTGGCACATCCACAGATGAGAATGGGAAGTTTACCATTGCTGTCAAGGATATGTCTAATGGCGTTTTGCAGTTCCAGTTCACAGGCTATGAAACGAGAGTGATGCCAATCAAAAATCAAAAGGTCATTGACGTAAAGATGGGTGAAGATGTAAAGATGATGGACGAGCAAATTGTCATCGGTTATGGCTCAAAGATAAAACCAAAGGTAACAGAGTCTATTTCTTCAGTAGATGAAAAAGAAATGAAGTTGACTGTAAATCCTAGTTTAGAATCAGCCTTGCAAGGTAGGGTTACAGGGGTGCAGGTGTTGCAAAATTCTGGTCAGCCTGGGTCTCCAGCTTCAGTGCGTATTAGAGGTATAGGATCTACTAACGGAGGTGAACCGTTGTATGTAATCGACGGCGTTCCAGTAAATCAAGATGCCCTTAATCTTTTGAATCCAGGAGATATAGAGCGAATGGACGTATTGAAAGATGCCTCTGCGGCCGCAATTTATGGGTCAAGAGGTGCTAACGGTGTCGTGATAATTACTACGAAGCGAGGTAAAGAAGGAAAGCCAAGGATAAGTATGGATGCTTCGACTGGCTGGCAGCAAGTTTGGAGAAAGTTAGATTTACTTGAGACTCCTGGATATTTATCTTTGGCAAGAGAGGCGTATGGAAGTGACACTGTTACATTACCTGGTGCCTACGGGGAAGCTAGCGGAAATCCTTATCAGAATATCAACACCAACTGGCAAGATGCAATTTTTCGCAAGCCAAGTCAGGCAACTATACAGAACTACAATTTGGGGATAAGTGGGGGTAATGAGTTTGCAACTTATAATGTAAGTGGAGGATATTTTAATCAAGTAGGTACGCTGGTTGGAACGGATTTTAAAAGATATTCCCTTAGAGTGAACACTGATCTCAAAGCCAAAAAATGGCTGAGATTGGGTGAATCAGTGTCATTGTCGCGAGCTGATGAGTCTCCCAAGCTAATTGATATCAATGAAGGAGTCCGAGTCACACCGATGTTGCCTGTAAACGAGAAGCCTGACGTAAACGCCAATAATGTGGGGGCATATAACCGTGATAACCCGGTATTATATAACAATTCAAGAAACCATAATAGTCAAACGTATCGAATACTAGGTAATATCTATGCAGAAGTTGAGCCAATCAAGGCACTTAAATATAGACTGAACTTAGGTCTTGATCTTATTAACACCCGAAGAAAAAATATCAATGAGGCATATAATCCCTTGGGCGGTTCTGGTTCTAATACTTTAACTCCATTACGGAACATTACTGATGAACGTGATTATCGTATATCACCTCTAATGGAACACACATTATCCTACAATAAGGTTTTTGGCGAGAAACACGATCTTGGAGCTTTGATCGGATTCACTCAACAGGATTACCTTAGATCGAACATTTCTACGTTCAATGTAGGTATTCCTGATAACCTGTCCATTGTTAACTACGCAAGTACTGGAAGGGTGGCTGGTGGCGATGATGATTGGTGGGCACTTAGAGGGTATATAGGGCGTTTAAACTATAGTTTCGCAAATAAATATTTGTTAACTGCGAATGTAAGAGTCGACGGATCTTCTAAATTTGGGAGAAATAACCGCTATGGTACATTCCCTTCCTTATCAGTTGGTTGGAGGTTAATGGAAGAAAAGTTTTTAAAGGATATTCCTTTTATGGCAGCTGTTTTCAATGATATAAAAATTAGAGCAGGATACGGGAAAATAGGAGCCCAGGAAATGTTGACTACGGGAAGAACGCAAGCAACCATGAATGACAAAGTCGCCTATATTTTGGGAGGTAAACGCATCGCAGGTCTTGGTCCAGAAGGCCTTGCTAATCCAAATTTGAAATGGGAGACTGTGATTACAAAAAATGTCGGCTTGGATGTATCTATTCTTAAGAACAAAATATCACTTATGGTGGATTATTTCATTAAGGATTCAGAAGGGATGCTCATTGATATACCTATCCCCCAGCTAAATGGCGCATCGAAAGAGTCCGAGATTCCCGCGGACAGGTTGTGGACAAACGCTGGTAATATGAGGAATAGAGGTTATGAGCTTGCCCTAACTTATAGAGAGGATGTAACCCGTTTAAAATACTCTTTGACGGCAAACTTTAGTAGGGTGCATAATGAAATTCTTAGCTTAGGTACTGATGCTGCTCCAATCTTAGGGACTGAGGGTAGGACTTACACCTATATAGGAGGTCCCGTTGGCGCTTTCTATGGATATAAAACAGATGGTATTTTCCAGAATCGGGCAGAGATTGACAACTATGCCGCTCAAAATCCTAATGGTGATAAGAGACTTACAAATCCTGGCGATGTGAGGTTTGTAGATATAAATGGAGATGGTATTGTTACTGAAAAGGATCGGACCATTATAGGGACTTCTATCCCGAAGTTTACTTATGGCCTGACCGGCAGTTTTGAATACGGTATAGTCGATTTCAGGTTCTTCTTTCAAGGAGTTTATGGTAATCAAATCTATAATCTACAAAGACAAGGCTTGGAAGATCTAAGAGGCTTTACAAATCAACTTGCTTCAGTTGAAGAACGATGGACTCCATCCAATCCCAGCACGACCATGCCCCGAGCTACTCTTAACGACCTAAATAAAAATAATAGACTGTCGGATAGATGGATTGAAAGCGGCAGCTATTTACGTCTGAAAAATATCCAGGTGGGTGTTTCAATACCAAAGAATGTAATCAAAAACGTTATTAAGACAGAAGATGATGTCTTATTTAGGGTTTATGGCTCTATCAATAACGCTCTTACATTTACTAAATACAAGGGATATGATCCAGAAGTTGGGAGTGCCTTGACCGCACCGCCTGCTAACTCTCCAGATCCATTAAATACTGGAGTTGATCTTGGAAACTATCCTCAAGCAAGAATTTACACAATAGGTTTACAATTAACTTTCTAGATATGAACTCGAATAAATATATTTATATCCTTGGCTTTATTTTATTATTTAGTGGCTGCAAGAAGGACTTTCTAGAGCGGCCCCCACTAAGCCGACAGACTGTCGAAAACTCCTTTAATACTGGAGACGATGCAAAAAGAGCTATCGTCGCTGTATATGCCAGATTACAGGGCATGAAGTTCTATGATTTCAATTATTCCCGAATGGTGGAGCTTGCTTCAGATGACATTATATATAATGAAGCGAGTAATTCAGATGATGTAGCCATTGACAATTTCAATTGGTCCTCCAATATGGGCACCACGGTAGATTTCTGGCCCCGAGTCTGGGAGGGAGTTCAGCGTGCAAACCTTGTGTTGGATAGAGTGCCTGCTATAAGTATGGATGAGAATGAGAAAAGGACTATCCTCGCGGAAGCTAGGTTTCTACGAGCATTTTTCTATTGGCATTTGGCTACGGATTTTGGAGATGTGCCCCTGTACACAAGCGTTCCAACCGGCGCGGAGGATTTATATAGACCAGAGACATCTAGAAGGGATATTTACGCCTTTTTAGCTCAGGATTTAGCGGCGGTCCAATCAGACTTACCTACTGACTATCCTGCAAGTGAAACCGGTCGAGCGACCCGTTGGGCCCTGAAGTCTTTGCTTGGAAAGTTGTACATCTACTTGCAAGATTGGAACAGTGCTAAGACTGTTTTAGGAGAAGTTATTAATTCCAGTGGTAAAAGACTAGTTGATTTCCCTCTTAACTTTGATGCTACGACAGAAAATGGGCAGGAATCTATCTTCGAAATACAGTATTCTACTGGATTTACGGACAATCCAATTGGGATTTACTTTATTGATGGCGGTATTTCGGGAGAAGGTAGTAGCAGAGGCCATCTTTTAGGGATAAAGACATTCAATCAGGGAGCTGGGCAATTAATTGCAACAAAAGATATTTTCAATGAATTTGAGCCGGGAGACCCGAGGTTAAACGCTACTCTGTGGCAGGTTGGAGATCCTGGCCTTATAGCTACAGGAGGTGCAGTTCAGGCGTATTCTGCGGCATTAGCAAGTAGTATGCCGTTCCCTTCAAGGACTGGGCCAGGCAATTATTATAACGTTAAGAAAGGTATTCCCGGAGTTAACTCGACTGGAGCTGTTACCAATGAATATCCCAATAATATTGTCTTATTTAGACTAGGTGATATCAAATTGTTGTATGCTGAAGCTTTAGCAGAGTCAGGTGATCTGGGGACAGCTAAAGATCAATTAAACCAACTGAGAACTTTTAGAAGAGGCAGCTTGTCAGATACTATTCTACCTAACTTTCCTTACACAACTAAATATGGAGGCAACAGAATCAAGGGATCAACTGCTGCATCGCCAGCACAATACCCGGGTGAGCCGAAGCAATTTAATGAAGGCTTTAATTTAAATGATTTTAGAACCGCATTGGTCCATGAACGCAGGGTAGAACTAGCCTTTGAGTATCAAAGATTTAATGATATGAAAAGGTGGGCTAGGCTTGACCGAAACCATCCAGGCTCAGCATTCAAAGTTTTTTCGGAGAAGGGAGAGCCAAAATCTAAGGCGGGGGATAAGAAGGACTTTCAAGATCGAAATCTACTTTGGCCTAAGCCCCTTCTAGAAGTTGACAAAAGTAGAGGAACTCTAAAACAAAATCCTGGTTATTAATATTTAGTTGTAAAAAACGGCACCTTCGGTGCCGTTTTTTTTTGGTTCAATTAAAATTCAATCTTCTCCACCAAATTCCTTGTAAAAGTATTCCATTGATGTGCTTGAATTCCAGCCCATCCTCCGGTAGCAACCGCAGTATTGATAGGAGCTTCTGCACCCGCTTTTTCGTTGTTATTGATCACCTCATTCTTGCCAATTTCATAGGCATGCAATTCCTTTCCTTTTCGCTCAAGAATGAAAGCACTAGTGGCATCGTCTGTGAAGAAGTGCTTGGTCTTTTCTGTGTTGGAGGAAGTTGGGTCTTCTGATGGTCGTACTGTTATATTTACCAACTCAGGCTCAATAATAACCTTTTCTACCCGAACCCAATAAATAGGCAAAGGACCAGGGAGGTCAATGCTAATGTAATCACCCACATTTACTTTATCGTTAGTAATAGGCGCGGCTGAAGCATCATAATGCTTAAAAGAAGCATTTTCAGGTCCGGAAAACTGGTCCCAAGTTGATATGTTTAGAAATTTCTCAGCCTGTCTAGTAAAAATATTTTTAGCCTCCTGCTCATTTGAGTAGGCCTTGAAGCTATGATACGTTTTGTTTAAACCTTTTTCACCTTTTAAAATCTGCGCTTCTTCTGATAGCTTATTAGAAAATTTTTTAAGTATTGACATGGTAAGATTGCTGACCTTTTTGGTTTATTAACTTAGAAGTAGGCATTGAAAATAATGATAGCCCAGGATATTGCAAATATCGACGGCAACACGAGTGTTGTAGCCATTTCGATACGGTTTACCATGGGAGAGCTCATTACGTGCGGCAGTTTGACATTATCGACCTCGCTACTTTTGCAGAACTCATCAAATGAACGTGACAGTTTTGGGATATCATAAACACTAGCCGCGATAGCTATATATGATAATAAGGCTGATGTAATAGCTGCAATTGGCAATAAGTTGTGCATCACTAGCTGTAAATCCTCAAACAATGGGTTTTTAGCTTTCTCTGGCGCATTTAAAATCATTGCATAGGCACTAAAGAAAAAGGACTGTGAAATGACTAGCCATATTATCCTTTGATTTATTAAATTATTTGCGTATTCTATTCTTCCTCTGAATACATTATAGTATTCCTGCTTACTCATAAATTGGTTTTCTTCACCCTCGCTTGCCATATCTTAAGATAAATTTCTTATATAATTTCAATCGTTATCATTTTGTTTTATCAAATTCAATTAAAAAAAGGTCGATACCCCACTGATGAGTTTATAGTTACGGGCATTTTACAATGGGAATAAGGTAAACATAAGTAATTAAATTTACGGCTGAGCTCCCTAACCGTTCTCTTCCATTAGATTGATCACCAATTATTTACGTTCTTAAAACTTGTACTTTGACAATATTAAATTAAATAATACTTATAACTATGACGGTTGGTCGATCAATATTTAAAAAATTTCTATTTACAACCATCTTTTCTAAACCTTAGGTCATTGTTCCTGTTAAATAAGCACAACTTTAAACAAACTAAATAAAAAGATTATGAAAAATTTATTAATTATCGGATGCATTGCTGGTTTTATAAGTCTAAGTGCATGCGAGAATAAAAGCAGTGATCAAACTAACGACGCTAATATGTCTAGTGATGCAAGTGCAGATACAACTACTACTGTAGGGACCGATGAGTCAGGTGCTGGCGGCGGAACTGACATGGGAACTGGTGGGGCTACAACGTCAGGAACTGGTACTACTGCAGGAACTGGTACTACTTCAGG
>DASVUU010000718.1:0-7312 GCA_036386935.1 Cytophagaceae bacterium
TTCAAGGATTAATTTAATATAATCTAACATAATGGCAATTACAGGTATAGTGATCTAGTTAAAGTACTACTTATACTGACTTAACATATAAAATGTTTTACCGGAAAAATTGTTCGGCTAGATTGCATTGCAGCATAAACCAATTGAGCAAATTGATTTATCGAGGCTGCCAAATAGTAGCTGATATTATTATGCAGTGGAATTTAGTAAATTGCGTCGAAAAAACAAATAATGAGGCCTAGATTTTTTTTCATATTCTTCTTTTTCCTTACATCCTATTTATTTGGGCAGGAGGGGAATATCCAGATAAATTTTTCAGAAAAACATCTAACGCTTAAAGATTCTTTTTCTATCACGATACAATATGATACGAGGATAAAAAATCTAGGCAATTTCCCGGAAATCCCTGATTTTCTAAAAGGAAACACCTATTTTAAAAAAGAAAATAAAATATTCTACGCCCAGCAGATCTACTATCCTACCAAAGTTGGAACATTCGCTCTTCCAGATTTTGCAATTTTAGTTAACGAGAAAAGTTTTCCTTCCAAGGGAGTTTCGCTCAGGGTCAGTTTTGCAAGAGCTAAACAACTTATTCCCAAAAGAGACATTGAAAAGTTTGAAGAGACCCATCCGGATTTGCGCTTGCTGTGTAAATCAAGCAAAGATGTGATATACCTGGGAGAGCCCTTTGTAATCGATTTGTCTATCAACATAGCTGTTGAGAACAGTGCAGAAATAAATTTTGTAGACCTCAATTCTCAACTCAACAAATTAAGATCAAAATTAAAACCCAACAATTGCTGGATGGAGGATTTCAATACCCTTGCAATTGATAAGGGAGAAAAAACAATTATTGATTCCAAAAAATACATTTCGTTTACACTCGCCAAAATAAGCCTCACCCCTTTAGACTCGTCAGACATCAAAATCCCTTCTTTGTCTCTTAAGATGATTAAGTATAAAGTAAGAAAGACTAAAAATCTTATTGAAAGAATTCCAGAAGAGTTTGAAATACCCAGTCAAGTCATTAACATTAAGATTCACGCGCTCCCTCCTCATCCTTTAAGAAATGTAACACCTGCTGGCATTTATACGCTTTACGAAAGACTATATAATGAGAACGTAAACACGGGCGAGGGAACCAAATATACACTTACCATTATTGGAAAAAATGTATCTCGGTTGACGCTGAATCTTAACAAAGAAGTTAACCCAGACATCTTTGAAAGAAAGATTTCTTACCGGCAAGTTTCTTCTGGCAAAGAAGTCATTGGTGAGAAGACTTTTGAATATTTTATAATGCCTACAGAGCCGGGAGAGTACAACTTAACTAAATACTTCAACCTGATCTTTTTTAATACTATCAAACATGAATATGATACGCTCCTACCTCGTAAAACACTAGTGGTAAGTGGTGAAAGTCGAAAAAACAACGAAATTAGTTTTGATCGCGAAGATGAATTCTATAGCCTCATCAAAAATCTCAATGATAATCTAATCGATAAACAGCACGACAATACCATTAAAATTGTCATCAATGCCTTTATAATTGTTATGTTGCTAAGCACACTTGTATTAATTTTGAAAAGATGAGTAACACTTACGGAAAAATATTTAAAATCAGCACATTTGGAGAATCACATGGAAAGGCTGTTGGGGTGGTCGTAGACGGGTGTCCTCCCGGCCTTGAGATTGACGAAACGTTCATACAAAGTGAGCTTGACCGAAGGAAACCTGGACAATCCAAAATCACCACGCAGAGAAACGAAGACGACAAGATTGAAATTGTCTCGGGGATATTTGAAGGTAAAAGCACGGGAACCCCAATTGCCATGATGGTTTGGAATGCGGATGCACGAAGCAAAGACTATTCTCACATTGCAGATAAATACAGACCATCTCACGCAGACTTCACCTATCAGGAAAAATATGGAATTCGTGACTACAGAGGTGGAGGAAGAAGTTCAGCCCGCGAAACACTTGCAAGAGTAGCGGCTGGAGCAGTAGCCAAAATATTTTTGAAAAAGTTTGGGATCAATATAAATGCTTATGTCTCTCAGGCAGGTCCTATAAAGCTTGAAAAAATCTACCAAGAACTTGATTTGAATAAAACAGAAGATAACATCGTTCGTTGCCCAGACCCTGAAATGGCCGAAAAGATGATCGAATTTATTGACGAAACCCGCAAAAATAGGGACACTGTAGGAGGCGTAGTAAGTTGTGTAATAGCTGGCACTCCAGTGGGACTGGGTGAACCCGTATTTGATAAGCTTCACGCGGAGTTGGGTAAGGCTATGTTAAGTATAAATGCAGTGAAAGGATTTGAATACGGGAGTGGATTTGCAGGGGTGGAAATGTTTGGATCTCAACACAATGATGCGTTCTTTAAAGAAGGCGAAAAGGTTAAAACTAAAACGAATCATTCAGGCGGTGTGCAGGGTGGAATTTCCAATGGAGAGGATATTTATTTTAGAGTTGCGTTCAAGCCTGTAGCTACTCTTATGAAAGACCAGGAAAGCATCAATGAAGAGGGCGAATCCGTTCTCGTTTCCGGAAAAGGAAGGCATGACCCTTGTGTGGTACCTCGTGCGGTGCCGATAGTTGAGGCTATGGCGGCCATTGTCCTAGCAGACTTTTTCCTGAGGAACAAGGCAATTAAAAACTAATAATTTTGTAAATTACAGATATCAAATTATTTCGAAGCAGAAAGTGTTAATAGTCTATGTAAGTCGAATCTTAAAAAACCTTGCCTAGACTTTACAATCATAAAAAAATATGGAAACCGAAAAACGTTTTATAGATCTTTATACGGAATCAAATCCAAATCCAAATTCATTGAAGTTTGTGGTTGATTTCATGTTATTGCCTGAAGGTAGTGTTGACTATCCAAATGCACAAAGCGCTGAACATTGCCCATTGGCCAAAGACCTTTTTCGCTTCAACTTTGTAAAGCGGGTATTTATCACTGCAAACTTCGTCACTGTAACAAAATCCGATGACATGGATTGGCTGGAAATCACTCAAATGATAAAAGCCTTAATAAAAGGGTATTTGGAAGAAGGAAAGCCGTTGTTTACAGAGCAATCGAAGCATGAACCTTTACCCTTTGATGCTGACGAGCCAGAAATAGTGAGTAAAATAAAGGTATTATTAGATGAATATGTAAGGCCAGCTGTAGAACAAGATGGTGGGGCTATTAATTTCAAATCCTATGATGAGGGAGTGGTCAAAGTAACTTTACAAGGCTCCTGCAGCGGTTGCCCCTCCTCTACTGTCACTTTAAAAGCTGGGATCGAAAACCTTCTTAAAAGAATGATTCCAGAAGTAAAGGAAGTTGTTGCAGAAGGCGTATAACATTTGACATTTTGATTTGAAAGGGGAACGATTGTTCCCCTTTTTCTTTTAATAAACTGGACATATAAAGAATCCATTGGACTTAGTCAATGAACAAATACCTTTTAGTTTATTTTAATTTTATATTTATCCTTCTGTCAATTAATGTTGCCAAAGCACAATCCCAGGCAATTCAGTGGGCAAGCCAAATCATTGAATCTACGGACAATCCCAATAATCCAACACTGAAGGAGGTTGTAGGTGTACCCAACGTCTACCCGTTAGCTAAAGAAAAAAGTTATGCATGGATACCAGGGTATGTTGAGGGTGGAGGAAAATCAAATAAGAAAGCGAAAATAAAAGTTGGCTTTCAACATGCATCTGTCGTACAACAGGTGGTAGTCGCAGAGTCTTATAGCCCAGGCTCTATAAGCGCTATAAGCTTGATCGATCAGGAGGGTAAGAAGCATCTAATTTACGAAAATGATAGAGACATCACTCCAGAAAAATCAAGATTAACGGTAATAACGGTTCCAGATTTCAGACATAAAGCAAGCGGGCTCGAGCTGACTGTTGATCCTTCTAGAGTAGAGGGCTCTCCCTGTATAGACGCCATCGGCATTGTCCCCAACAACAAGCCATTTTCATTGGCAATAAATGAATATAGTCAAACGAAGTTTTTGCCAAAACATGAAGTTCTAAGAAGGGCGGTAAATTCTGAGTTCGACGAGTATTCTCCCGTGATTAGTCCTGACGGAAATACCCTGTTTTTTTCTCGGTCAGGGCATCCACAAAATATTGGGACGGAAAAACAAGGAGATATCTGGTTTTCCAGCAAGAACGAGGTGGGCGACTGGCGCGAAGCGCAAAATGTGAGGGAACCACTCAATAACAGCGATCATAATTTTGTAGCATCCAGCAGTCCCGGTGGCAATACGTTATTATTAGGAAATTTGTATGGCCTCTCAGGCGAGAACAAAGGTGAAGGCGCTTCGATATCACACAAGGTTCCTGGCGGTTGGATGGCTCCTCGGAATTTGGAGATCCAAAATTTTCACAATGATTTTCCTTATGTATCCTTCTTCTTAGCCAATAATGAAAATGTATTATTGATGGCAATACAGAACGACAAGTCTATTGGAGAGCAAGACTTTTATGTGAGCTTTCTAAATAAAAATGGTACTTGGTCTGAACCAGCTAATCTAGGTCCTACCATCAACACAGTAAACTCGGAAACCAACCTATTCCTCGCTCCTGACAACAAAACACTTTATTTTTCTTCCAATGGATACCTTGGATACGGAGGATTTGACATCTACATGACTAAAAGGCTCGACAATTCCTGGAAGCGCTGGTCGAAGCCGGTCAATCTTGGGCCAGTAATAAACTCTGAGGACGATGACCTTAGCTTTGTAATGACGGCAGACGGCCAGTTTGCATACGGATACAAATACTTCGATAAAAAAGACAGTGATATTTATCTGATGGATTTACGCAATAATGCTGATTCTATAAAGCCAGAAAGTGTAGTGATTATAAAAGGAAAAATATTAAATTCTAAAAATAATTTACCGATCGGAAGTGCAGACATTCATTACGAAGTGAAGCTTTCCAATCATGAAAAAGGCACTGCCAAGGCTCACCCTACAACTGCCGACTATTCGATCATAGTTTCTAAAGGCAATCATTACGACTTAATACCCTCGTTTCCAGGATTTATCTCCCTCTCCGATGAGGTAGAGGTGCCTAATAACACCACTGGATACACTGAGATCAAGAAAAACCTTTATCTGACACCTTTGGAGGTGGGCCAAATTATTGAATTAAAAAAGCTTTTTTTCATTCAGAGTAAAGATGAGCTTTTGCCAACTTCCTTTCCTGAACTAGATAAGACTCTTGCTGTATTGAAACAAAATCCTAAGATGGTTATTGAATTGAGAGGACACACAGACGACACAGGTGAGCCGGAAAAAAACCTGTTACTTTCTAGACATAGGGTAGAGGCTGTAAAAAAATATTTAGTTAATAAAGGTATAACCGCAGAAAGGATAAAAACAAAAGCCTTTGGCGAAACAATGCCTGTCGCTAGCAATGAGTCCGAGGAGACCAGGCAGCAAAACAGACGGGTAGAGATGATGATTTTAAAAATCTGAGATAGCTGTATTGGCAGCTCACAAAATTTCTAAGGTGCAACATTGCTCGATTTCGTCTAAAACTTCTAAGACTGACTCCAAAGTGAGGCCTTCTACTAACCTAGTTCTGTAAGGTTTGAAGTTTGGAATATTCCTGAAATAGTTTGTATAATGAGTTCGCATTTCGAAAATTCCTTGCCTATCCCCTTTCCACTCCACCGATTTTATCAGATGTTTCTTGCAAACCTGTATTCTTTCGGAAATACTCGGTTTTGCTAACAATTGCCCGGTCGCGAAATAATGTTTTATTTCATTGAATATCCAGGGATATCCTATTGCCGCGCGACCTATCATAATGCCGTCAGCACCATATTTATTTTTATATTCCAAGGCAGTCTCAGCGCTATCGACATCTCCATTGCCAAATATTGGAATGTGTATATCAGACATCTCCTTCACTTTGGATATCCAAGTCCAGTCTGCTTTCCCTTTGTATAGTTGAAATCTTGTACGGGCATGGATAGTGAGGGCTTGCGCACCCGCGTCCTGTATCCTTTTTGCAACTTCTAGTATTTTGATGTTGTTGTCATCCCAACCCAACCTGGTCTTCACAGTCACAGGAACCTTACACCTTTTCACAATCTCTTCCGTCATCTTTTGCATCTTGGGAAGATCTAGAAGAATGCCTGCTCCCGCACCTTTACATGCCACCTTTTTTACAGGACAACCATAATTGATGTCTACCAACTCTGGGCCTGCCTCCTCTGCGATCGCAGCGGCTTCCCTCATAGAATCTATATTATCGCCAAAGATTTGAATGCCAATCGGTCTTTCGTAGTCATATATATCTAGCTTATGCATGCTTTTATCCGCGTTCCGGATGAGTCCTTCCGCAGCGATAAACTCCGTATACATCATATCGGCCCCTTGTTCTTTGCACACTGCGCGAAATGGGGGATCGCTGACGTCCTCCATAGGAGCAAGAAGAAGTGGAAAGTCACCAAGATTTATATTACCTATTTTTACCATATCGAAATGACTTTATTAAAAAAGGATTAAATGTCCTTCCTTATTTTTTTATCCACCACCCAAACTATAAATTTACAGCTTTTATGGATGATTACCTAAACAAAACAAGGGCTGTAAACCCGATTCTGCAAGTCTTAAGCCTACTCTTTGTAGTTTTTGGATTTATGATTTTGGGAGATACAATTGTACTTGGGTTGGTTTCATTAATCTTTGATTATAAAATCACTGGTGTTAATTCATTGTTCCTCCTGTTTGGTAATGGAGATAGGTTGCAAAATGCTCTGTTAGTGATACAGGCAGCCAAAGCTAGCCTAGCATTCATCATTCTCCCACTGCTTTACATTTTCCTATTTAAAAAGCATTTAAAAGCTATTTTTCAACTCAACACCGAGCTTATACCGCACTTTCTATTGGCAGGACTTATCCTGTTTTTTATTAGTATGCCTTTACTAGGTTTTGTGGTAGAATGGAACAAAAATATCCAGTTGCCATCCGCCTGGAAAGGCTTAGAGCTTTGGATGCAGGAAAGCGAAAAGCAAAATGGCGAGCTCACCAATCTATTAATATTTTTCGATAGTAAGGCTGAGATGGTCACAATATTAATCGTGGTAGCCATCCTACCAGCAATTGGAGAGGAGCTATTGTTTCGAGGGCTTTTGCAAAACGAAATGGTTAGAATATTGAGGAACCCCCACGTGGCAATTCTACTTGCCGCTATCCTTTTCAGCGCTTTACATTTTCAATTCTATGGTTTCTTTCCTCGTCTAGGTTTGGGAATCTTATTTGGATATATGTACTACTGGTCCGGAAACATTCTC
>DASVUU010000719.1:0-3234 GCA_036386935.1 Cytophagaceae bacterium
CTTTTCCTTTTCATCATTTTGAAAGGCCAATTCTTTATTAGCAATGCCTAGTTCTACAGAACGTTTTTCTTTTTCATCATTTTGGAAAGCCAATTCTTTATTCGCCAAACCTAACTCGGCAGCTCTTTTTTCCTTTTCGTCATTTTGGTAAGCTAATTCGGTGTTGGCTATTCCTAGTTCAGTGACCCACTTTTGTTTTGCAGAATCCCTCGCTACCACTACCGCACCTAATAGATTGCCTTGAAAATCATTGTATATCGAACCATTAAATAATACATCTGTAAGCTTCCCATCCTTATGTCTTAGCGTTAAGGGGGAATCGGCGACTGATCCCTTGGTAAAAATGTTTAAGTAAACAGCCCTAGCTTTTTCTGGCTCTGTAAAATAGTCTAAAAAGTCAGATCCGATTAGCTCCTCTCGGCTTACCCCTGTGATATTGACGGTAGCCTGGTTCATATCCATGATCTTACCCTCGGTACTAATAGTAACCAATGGATCTAGACTAGCTTCAATAAGACTTCTTGCGTATTGAGATGCCTGTGTGTGTGACGTTTCCATAGGTGATAAAGGCTTATAAAGCTCTGTGATATTAGTGAGTATTGGCCATGATATTCAGAGTAGCGAATTGAATTTGAGTAATTTGGATATTTAGCAAAAACAACATGAACTCTGACCTTGATACCTTGAAGAAATGATTAACTCTATATTAAAAATTCTCCTTCATATAGTTTATGCAATCCTATTGGAACAATTACAGACCTTACGAATTTCACTTGGCTATGTTCGCAATAGCTCAAGATACTTTCAACCCGAAACTTATGTGCCACTGACATAGGCCACTTCGTGAGTCCCCAATCTAAATTAACGAATGTGATAACATTTATTCTTTTTTTGGCCTTATAGATGAGTAACTAAATCAAATCCTATGTTCTATCATATTCAAAAATTAATCAATCCAATTGTCGTAGACGAGCCAGATCCTTCGGCAGCCAACATCCTACAGGAAGGACTTGGTGGACAATTCGGAGAAATGCGTACCATGATGCAATATCTTTTTCAGAGTTTTAATTTTAGAGGTGACGGTAGGCCTTATTTGGATCTGATTCAGGGAATCGGGATAGAAGAGATAAGCCACGTGGAATTGATTTCAAAAACTATCGCGCAATTGCTAGATGGCGCGCCAGAGTACCATGGTAAAAAATACGATGTACCGGGAAAAGGAGGTAGCACACCTATGGATATGGCCAAAGAACAACAAAACGTCCATCACTTTATTGTCGGTGCCCAAGGAGCATTACCTGTAGATTCTGTGGGTAATCCCTGGAGCGGCTCTTATGTGTACAACCATGGGAACCTAGTGCTAGATTTACTTAATAATCTTATGCTGGAAGCCACAGGAAGAACTCAGAAATGTAGAATCTATCAAATGTCATCTAACAAGGCATTAAGATCTACAGTGGCATTTCTAATCGCTCGTGATGAGGCCCACGAAATGGGTTTTGCCAAAGCATTAGAAACTTTAGGCGTAAACTGGGGCAAGATTCTCCCTATTCCTAAATTTGATTCTTCAAAATATCCAGAAGTTAAGAAATTGATAGATGCTGGAATAAATCGAGAGCAATATCATTTCCGTTTGGATGGCTCTGAGATGGAAAAAATTTATAACGGTTCTTCTCCATCTAATGACGGAACGATACTAACTACCTTAAAGGAGCCAAAAAATGCATACCCAATACCACAGGCGCCAGAAAGGCCCGAAGAGTTCTCACCAGGCTTAGACCCGGAACTTCAGGCTATGGCGGATGCTATGCAAGAGTACACGGAGCAGGCAGTTAAGAAGGGAAAAGTAAAAGGTAAGGGTTTATAATCCTTACGTTTACCGATGCCTTCGCTTAAAGCGAAGGCATCGGTATGTTAATGTTTGCTTTTGCGAAAGCCCTTATTTCCCTTTATTGCCACCTTCACGACATTCTTAGCATCCACGGCTACGTCCAACGGTTGATCCCCCTGGTAGCTGTTATTCTCAACGGATATATTAGAGGAGTAGGTCACATTTATTCCAGGAACATTTGCGTAAAACGGCTTAAAAGTCTTGGTTTGAATTATCCTATTATTAACAAATCTGAGACCGTTAGTGCTTTTTACTTTAAGTATTGGATTGTCAAATGTTTCAAAAGTATTTCCTTCAATGACAATGTTTCTCTCAAAATAACTTTTAGATTGATCAGGTTTTAAGATGATGGGGTCAACCATAACCACAGCCTGATCTGACTTAGAAGTACAGCAATTATAAAACTTGTTGTTTTTGATCAATACGTTGTTTACCGGCCCTGATTCCCACCAAAAATTGGCATCACCTCCAATAACGATCCCAGCCATTTCATTAGAGAAATAGTTGTTCGTGATCTCTACCTTTCCACTAGTAGATATCAATATACCTCTGGCTCTGTTATTCTTAATTGTACATCCCTTTATTATCACATTGGCAGGATAACATGAGACATTCTCAATCGCACTATTTGGTTTAATTAATGTATTTATGTTCTCTGAGAATATCAGGTAACTATATTCCTCATTAATTTTTTTAATATCTTTCACAACAAGGGTTGCATAGGGAGTTAGCGTTGCCCTTTCCACAAGCCTCACAGAGTCTCCTTTGACTGCAAACTCAAACCCGAATTGTTGAACATGATTTAGTTTGAATGCGACCGTATGCTCATCTATCGTATTTTCAAGCAATGCATAGACTCCGTGTATGTTTACCCCATCATCGTGCATGTTTTCAAATAGGCAATTGGTAATGCTGACAAGTCCTCTACAGCCGGCAAAGTGCGTGGCGTCGGCCGCTGATGACATCAGTCTTTTGGAGCCTGGAGCAATAGTGACATTAAATCTATCGAGGGTTACATTTTTACTTTTCTCTGCAATGAGCCCCATAGAACCTGCATGGTAGATGTTTATGTTTGATAGATTAATGTCATCGCTGTTTAGCGAGTGAATTGCTGGGGATATTCTATTTGGCATCTTATTGCCTTTGGTTACAAAGACCCAGCCTACCCTAGGGAGAGCCTCTGCTATCGTGTCTAGAATTCTCACTACCCCTGGCGATACTTCCTTGGCGGAATACTCATAGTCAAGTTTCTTCATCCAAGGATCCATCACATATCTAGAATCGTCATAAGCCACGGCCTTTGTGTTGGGATCAAAAAAAATATTTTCCTGAAGTCCCTGCTC